>NZ_JADOVC010000035.1:0-38427 GCF_015751645.1 Flavobacterium sp. CG_9.1 | reverse complement strand
AACTCTGATAAACACTTAATAATGATGAAAAAATTAACAGCGTAATTAAAAATCGAAATTTAGAATAATACTCTTGTTTTATAGGGGTCAAAACAGAACCCGGACGATACCTCTAAAAGAGATACAGAAATGTGTATCTTATTTTATATCTAATTTTTAATAAAAATGAAGTAAAGTTATAGTTCGAATCCAAACGATGCCTCTAAAAGAGATACAGCAATGTGTCTCTTTTTTTATGTCAAATTTTTAGGAAAAATTAAGTAAATATAGCGTTCGAATCAAGACGATGCCATAACAACAGATACAGAAATGTGTCTCTTTTTTTTAGGACTAATTTTTAGAAAAAATTAAGTAAGTTATAGTTCAAATCTGGATAATTTTCTAAAACGTACAAAGTAATTTGGCGGTTTTTTAAAGTCTAATTTTAGAAGGAATAAAAGAAGTTTACATTTTTAACCATTTGTAATTAAGAAAAATTAAGTCTACATCTTAATAAAACTTAATTTATTAGTGATTTAAAAAAACTTAAATGACTTATATGTTTAAATAAAAAGCCCTGAATATAAATAAATTACATTCAAGGCTTTTACTATTTTTTAAAATTATTATTACTTATCTATTTTTTCAAATGCTTTTTTAACCATTTCTTTTTCTTCTGGGAACCAACCTTGCGTAATCAAAACGATACCAAAAACCATCATTATAATACTGATTCCTTTTTTAATTTTTAGAATATTTACAGGTGTAAGCTTTGTTTTTAACTGTTTTGCCAAAAGTATTTTAACACAATCAACAACTAAATAAGAGATAATTACCGAGGTGAAAAAAGTGACCATTCTGGAGGTTTGCATTTCGAGTTTTGGTCCTACAGAAATGATAATTGCCAACCAAAAACCAAGAACACCAATATTAATGATATTCAATAGAAATCCTTTGATGAAAAGGCTTATATAGTTTTTTTTGACAATTTCCTTGTCGATAATATCCGTATTGATTTTCTGTTCTTTTTTTAACTGTATGAAGGAAATTATACCATAAGCCAACATTAATACTCCACCAAATATAAAAAGAGCCGGTTGATCTTTTAAACTTTGAATCAAGCGGTAACTTCCTAAATACGCAATTCCAATAAAAACAATATCCCCTAAAATAACTCCTAAATCAAATACCAAAGCCGCTCTAAATCCTTTTATAATACTTGTTTCTAGTAAAATAAAAAAAACAGGACCAATCATAAAACTCAAGAAAATTCCCCAAGGAATACCAGCTAAAATGTCGTTTATCATTAAAAATTTAAATTTATTACGCTAAAATCTAAACCAAAGTACTACTATTTTTCTAAAATTGTACCTCCAATGAAAACTTCCTTGTTAATCTGTTTGGGTTTACCGTAGATAAATATAGAGCCACCAGCACGAACTTTTGCATCAACTAATGTTGAGGCATTAATTTCAGATTTTCCTCCTGCAGCAACGCTTATTGTAGTTTGTAAAGTCTCTAAATCCTTAGCGTTTAAAATTCCTCCAGAAGTTATTACAACATCTTGATTTTTCGCTTTTCCTGATAAAGTAATTATTCCACCAGCATTCGCCTTTACATTTACTTTGTCAACATCTATATCTAAATTAATTTCTCCTCCTGATTTTGCATTTAAATCTAAGCTTGTTTGTTTGAAATCTTCTTCACTGGAAACATAGCTTCCCTCGCTCACAGCAATACTTTCGAGGTTTTTAAAATATAATTTAACCATAATATCTTCACCGGATAATAATTGTGGAAAAGGCATTCTAATCTTTAATTCTCCATTTTTATTAACCGTTTCTACTTCATCAGCGCGTGCTCCAGTTACGACAATCTTATTTTCAGATGCAGGAATTAATTTGACATTGATTTTATCAAATACTTTAACTTCATCAAAATCCCCTAAGTTTCTAGTTACTTGTGCTTGTGTTATTTGACTTAAAAATACAAAAGCAATAATCACTAATTTTTTCATTTTATCTATTTTAATGGTTCTTCAATTCTTCTTAAAAAATTAAAATCCAATTGTTTTTTAACTAAATCAGCATTTTTTACTTTAACATAAATTTCATCTCCTAATTGTAATAATTTACCAGAAGTTGCGCCGGTTAGTGCATATTGTTTTTCGTCAAAAGTGTAGTAATCGTCTTTTATATCTCGAATTCTACACATTCCTTCACATTTATTTTCGATGATTTCTACATAGATCCCCCATTCGGTTACACCCGAAATTACTCCTAAAAATTCCTGATCCTGATGATCTTGCATGTATTTTACCTGCATGTATTTGATAGAATCACGTTCCGCATTAGTCGCTAAACCTTCCATTGTGGAGGAATGTAAGCACTTGGTTTCATAGGTTTCTTCATCAGCAGATTTTCCGCCATCGAGATAATGCTGCAATAATCGGTGCACCATTACATCTGGG
Source organism: Flavobacterium sp. CG_9.1 (assembly GCF_015751645.1). NCBI lineage: Bacteria > Pseudomonadati > Bacteroidota > Flavobacteriia > Flavobacteriales > Flavobacteriaceae > Flavobacterium > Flavobacterium sp. CG_9.1. The sequence goes on along the minus strand of NZ_JADOVC010000035.1, from coordinate 35,978 downwards.
TAACGACGAATTGGTGATGTAAAATGAGAATAATATTCAAAAGCCAAGCCGTAATGTCCAATGTTATCTGTAGAATATTTGGCTTTACTCATACTTCTAATCGCTAAAGTATCAATAAGATTTTGTTCTTTTTTACCATTTACATCTTCCATTAATTTATTCAAAGCTTGTGAAATAGAACCTTGTTTGAAATCAATTTTATGTCCAAACTTGGCAATTACTGCTTGCATCGCAAAAAGTTTATCCTCATTTGGCTCATCGTGAATTCTATAAATAAAAGTTTTCTTTTGTTTTCCAATGAATTCTGCTACTTTTTTATTGGCCAAAAGCATGAATTCTTCAATCAGATGATTGGCATCTTTGGAAACTTTAAAATAAACGCCTTGAGGTTCTCCAGCTTCATCTAAATTAAATTTTACTTCTACTTTATCAAAAGAAATGGCACCATCAGCCATTCTTCTTTTTCTAAGAATTTTAGCTAATTCATCCATTTTTAGCGTCGCAGCAACAATTGCTTCTGAAACTTGATACGAACTTCCTGTAATCGAAATTTCTTCCGGAATCACATCGTCTTTGGTTTCTATGATGTATTGTGCTTCTTCGTAAGCAAAACGTTGATCGGAATAAATTACCGTTCTTCCAAACCATTGATTCACCACTTCAGAAGTTTCTGTGATTTCAAATATAGCCGAAAACGTATATTTTTCTTCATTTGGACGTAACGAACACGCAAAATTGGACAACACTTCCGGTAACATGGGCACTACTCTATCCACTAAATAAACGGATGTTGCTCTTTGATATGCTTCATCATCCAGAATTGTTCCTTCTTGTAAATAATAAGAAACATCGGCAATGTGAATACCAATTTCGTAATTACCATTTTCTAATTTTTTGAATGAAAGTGCATCATCAAAATCCTTTGCATCTTTTGGATCAATGGTAAAAGTCAACGTATCTCGCATATCACGACGTTTGGCAATTTCACTTTCTTCTATCGAAGTATCAATTTTTTGTGCAAACGTTTCGACTTCAATAGGAAATTCTGACGGCAAACCGTATTCAGCAAGAATCGCATGAATCTCCGTGTCGTGTTCTCCTGGTTTCCCTAACACTTTAATTACGGAACCAAAAGGGCTATCCGCTCTGGCTGGCCAATCTTCGATATGAACTAAAACTACATCGCCTTGCTCCGCCTCGCCTATTTTATCCTTTGGAATAAAAATATCAGTGTACATTTTTGGATTTGCAGTAGAAACAAAAGCAAAATTAGCTTGGATGTCAATTACACCAACAAAATCTGTTTTATTTCTTTCTAATACCTCAATAACTTCACCTTCAGGTTTTTTACCACTTCTTTTGTTATAAACATACACTTTGACAATATCTTTGTCTAAAGCATGATTTAAATTATTGGTAGGAATAAAAACATCATCTTCTAAATCAGCACATACAAAATAGGCTGTTTTACGCCCAGTCATGTCAATTTTACCTTCGTAATAGTCCTTGCTGATTGCTTTTATTAAATATTTTCCAGGTTCTGATTCTATAATTTTGTTTTGCGAAGCCAGAATCTTCAAATCTTTAATAATTTGGTTTCTGCTCTCAGTATCATCGAGCTCCAACTTTGCTCCTATTTGTTTATAATTGAATGCTTTATTAGCACTTTGCGATAATATTTTTACTATTTTTTCAGAGAAGTCTTTCCCTTTTTTTACCGGCTTTCTTAATCTTTTACTCATAAATCTGTTCTTAAAAGTCTAAAATTACAAAATACTAAACTGTTATCCATAAAGAGTGCACAGTTTTAAAGAAAATATAACTTTACATAATAGTTGTATCTTTATAAAAAGTATTAAAATGGAAGAATTTCAAACTATTGCAATTTTCAATTATTCCCATGAAATTGTAGTAATAAAGCATTTGCTAGAGCAGGAAGAGATTAACTTTTTTTTTGAAAATGAAACGTTGGTATCCATCGATCCTTTTGGCAGTTTCGCATACGGTGGAATCAAACTCAAAATTCACTTCAACGATTTTGAAAAAGTTCAAGAACTGTTAGATAATTTGAATAGCAATTTGAAAATTGTTTGAAACTGAAATCAATCTAAAATCATTTTTTTGACTTTAATTTTTTTGAAAGTTGTCAACATATATTAATATAAACAAAAAGAAAAATTAAATTTAAATTATTTTTTGGTTGTTATTATAGCTTGTTAATAGTGGCAATAAATTTATTTTAAAACGCATTGAAATCAAGTTTAAAGATGTTATTGGGAGTTATTAACATACTTATCTTAGGATAAAGTATTCGTTTTAAAGGGTTTTTATATTTTAATTAACAATGGTTGATAACAGAAAGACTATTGGTTTTGTAAATAACTCACACTACTCCTTTTTGTTGATAACCTACTTTTTAATATTGATAACTATTCTAAAATTTTATCAAACTAAATTAGGTTTTAAAAAACAGGTTTTGGATTACTTATTTTTATTTAAGTACCCAAAAAAACTTCTAAAATTCTATCCGAACTTATCAACATTTAATGTTAACTTAAAGTTAACTGAATATCAAGCAATTAGGTTTCGCTATTAACAATGTAAATTTTTAACATTTAAAGTAGATAATTTATATTGATTTACAGCTATTTATACAGATAATCCAATTGTTGATAACTGCTAATTGTATCACGGACTGTTAGTTACAGTTTTGGTAATTTACATTGTTTATGATACCCAAATAAAATTGAAAAATCTATCAAAGAAGCGAAATTTAAATTCCTCATACTAGATTACTTTATTTAAATTTGCAGCACACAACTTAAAACATATCATATGAAAATCTCCATAGGAAACGATCACGCAGGACCGGATTACAAAAAAGCAATCGTTGAAATGCTTGAAGCAAAAGGACATGAAGTAACGAATTATGGAACTGATTCAGTGGAAAGCGTAGATTATCCTGATTTTGGTCGTCCTGTAGCCACAGATGTTGCTGAAGGAAAAGCTGATTTTGGAATTGTTATTTGCGGAAGCGGAAACGGAATTTCAATGACAGCAAATAAGCAATCTAAAGTTCGTGCGGCTTTATGCTGGATGAAGGAAATTGCGGTTTTAGCTCGTCAGCACAATGATGCCAATATTATTAGTATTCCTGCTCGTTTCACTTCAATTCCTCAAGCAGTAGAAATGGTCGATGCCTTTTTAAACACGGATTTTGAAGGTGGAAGACACCAAACAAGAGTAGACAAGATTAGCTGTTAGTAAAACAAAATATAATAGGACGTTAGAACCTATTGTCTTAGAGAAATCGCCGAATTATTTCAAAACAATTCGGCGATTTTTTATTTCAAATGACTAAATTTATAGTAATTCGGTCAACGCACTGACTGAATTAACGTTAATTCGGTCAGTGCGTTGACCGAATTAACGTTTTTTACTTATATTTGTTCTAGATTTCTAAAACAATAATATGGGAAATTATTTTAACAGAGCGATTGTTCAAGAATTTAATCGAAAATTACTTCCAAATAAAGTCTTGATTTTACTAGGGGCCAGACGTGTGGGAAAAACGGAACTGATAACAAATTATCTTCAAACCATTCCCAGTGAAAGTTACTTGAAACTTAATGGAGAAGATATTAACGACTCGAATTTACTCAAGGAACGTTCCGTGAGCAATTACCAACGATTGTTGATGAATATCGATTTATTAGTAATAGACGAAGCACAAATTATTCCTGATATCGGTTTGATTTTAAAATTGATTGTTGATTCTATTCCTGGTATAAAAATCATTGCGACGGGTTCTTCTATATTTGATTTGAATAATAATTTGGGCGAGCCTTTAGTGGGGCGAAAAAACACTTTATATCTTTTTCCATTGGCACAAATTGAGTTTGCTCCTTATGAAAATTACAAACAAACCAGCGAGAATCTAGAGCAACGATTGCTTTTTGGTGGTTATCCGGAACTAGAGCAATACGTGGATTGGGAAGATAAAAAAGAGTATTTGTATGAAATCATCAATTCGTATTTGTTAAAAGACATTTTGATATTTGATGGCATCAAACATTCTGATAAAATATACGATTTGTTGCGCTTGATAGCGTATCAGGTAGGGAAAGAAGTTTCGTTGTTGGAGCTGGCAACTCAATTACAAATGTCTAAAAATACAGTTGCAAATTATTTAGATTTGCTTTCTAAAGTTTTTATTGTTTTCAAAGTAGAAGGTTTTAGCAGGAATCTTCGAAAGGAAATTGTAAAATCCAGTCGCTGGTATTTTTATGACAATGGCATTCGGAATGGGATTATTAATAATTTTAATCGTTTGGATTCCAGGACTGATATTGGCGATTTATGGGAAAATTATCTTGCTTCAGAAAGAGTTAAAAAACAAAATTATCAAAAGATAAAAGCTAAAAATTATTTTTGGAGAACTTATGATCAGCAAGAACTCGATTGGTTGGAAGAAAAAGGAGAAGAACTAGCTGGATTTGAGTTTAAATGGAGTGAAACTAAAAAAGCAAAAGTTCCTGCTGCTTTCGCAAAAGCATATCCGAATGCTACTTTTGAAGTAATAAACAAGAGTAATTATTTAGATTTTATAACATAGAAATACACTATAATAATTTGCAGTATAGCAATTAAAAAATACTTCCATAAAAAAGACCTTTTTGCCGTTTTATGTCTAAAAAAAAGCATCGCTAATCCGGAACCAATCGTACCGCCTATTGCACTTGTAAGTAATAAACTTCGCTCTGAAACGCGTCTTTTTTGCTGAATAGCCAGTCGTTTGTCTATTCCAATTATTGAAAAAGCTATTAAGTTACTAAGAGGAAAATACCAAAATAGAAAAGACATAAACAGGGGATTTTGAACCAAAGATAACACTTTGGCAGCATAAAAAGCGAACAATAGTAAATGGTCTAATTAGAATACTATCCTTACAATTATAATGGACTGGTTGTGATTCAAATTTTGTAAACGCATAAAAAAATAGTGGTTCAAAACAGAAATTCCAATCTTGAAAACATAATTTTTCGAGATTGGAATTTCATTTTTTGATTAATCGGATTAAAAATTTAGATCTATTATTCATCAAAATTTAAATTAGAAGGTTCGATAATTTTCTCTACTTTTTCAATTTTTTTTCCCGTGGTCGCTACACTGCTGTCTACTATTTCGAAGCTTAAATTGTCAAACCAAATTTGTCCGGTTCCTTTTACTAAAGCGCCGTACGAAATTTTTGACGCACTTGCAGGTACATCCAATACAATTTCATATTTTTTCCAATCATTCGTTCCGGTTATAGGTCGGTTATTCATATTATCAAATGCCAATATTTGTTGAGAATTAGCTTTCTCTACTCTTAACCAAAAACAAGCTTTTCCCGCAATGTCTTTTGTTTTAACGTAACCTGAAAGTCGGATTCTTTTTCCCAAGTATTTTTCAGCTATAAAACTTTGCATCAGAGTTCCAAAACCGGAAACGGTAGGAGTTATGGATTCAATTGTAGCCGCATTTTTCCCGTCATAACCGGCACCTTTTTCAATCCTCATGTCATAACTTTCTGGCTCGCTTCCAGATTTAAACCAGCCAGAAGGCAATTCAAAGGATATTAAAGTTAAAGCCAATCCAATCAGCAAAACTTTTTTAATAGTAGTAGTAGTTTCCATATTTGTGAGGTATTAATTGATTACTTACTTTTTATGGTTAGTAGGTTTTAATATCTGTAAATCAGTGACTTATAAAATTAATAAAAAATTTACATTCTACAACATGAAAATTCAATTTTATTTAATCAACTTTAAAAATTAGATGAAAAACGATGTATTTTTGTATAAATAATAAATTAATATCCGCCTAAATGGTCAGCAACATGACAAACATCAATTTTATTAAACAACAGGTTGCCACACTAGCAATCAACATTCAGAATACCGTACAATTATTACAAGAAGATTGCACGATTCCGTTTATTTCACGCTATAGAAAAGATACGACCGGAAATCTCGATGAAGTCCAAATCGAGCAAATTGCCAAGCTTCAAAAGGAATACGAAATTATAGTAAAACGCAAAGAAGCCATTTTAAAATCGATTCAAGAACAAAACGCGCTTAGCCCAGAATTAGACAAAAAAATACAGCAAAGTTTTGATTTACAAGAATTGGAAGATTTCTATCTGCCATTCAAAAAGAAGAAAAAAACAAAAGCCGATGCTGCCCGCGAAAACGGATTGGAACCATTGGCAAAAATCATCATGGCGCAAAATAATGACGATGTCGATTTTATTTCGACAAAATATTTAAACGAAAATGTCATCAATGAAGAGGCGGCATTACAAGGCGCCAGAGATATTATTGCCGAATGGATTAATGAAAATATTTATGTTCGAAAGCAACTCCGACGCCTTTACGAACGCAAGGCAACAATTACCACTAAAGTTGTAAAAACAAAAAAAGACGACGAAGGCGCACAGAAATTCAATCAATACTTTGATTGGTCAGAACCATTAAGTAAAGCTCCTTCCCATAGATTATTGGCGATGCTTCGTGCGGAAAATGAAGGTTTTATTAAGTTCAAAGTAGCAGTCGATATTGACGAAGCGTATGATATTATTGATACTTTAGTTTTAAAAGGTCAAAACAAAACCACGCCACATGTGCAATTGGCCATAGAAGACAGTTACAAACGATTGCTGAATCCAGCCATTTCAAACGAGTCGCTGCAAGAGGCCAAAGCGAAGGCTGATGCCAATTCGATTCAGGTTTTTGCGAATAATTTAGGGCAATTATTATTAGCTCCGCCTTTGGGTGAAAAACGAATTCTGGCCATTGATCCAGGATTTAGAAGCGGTTGTAAAATTGTTTGTTTGGATGAGAAAGGTGATTTATTATATAACGAAACTATTTATCCGCACGCACCTCAAAAAGAGGAGGCGATGGCAATGAAAAAAATTCGTTCGATGGTGAATTCGTATAAAATTGATGCGATTTCCATTGGAAACGGAACCGCTTCGCGTGAAACCGAATTCTTTATCAAGAAAATAGCTTTCGACAAACCGGTTCAGGTTTTCATCGTTTCTGAAGCTGGAGCATCGGTATATTCCGCATCGAAAATTGCCAGAGACGAATTTCCCAATTATGATGTTACGGTTCGAGGTTCGGTTTCTATCGGAAGACGATTGAGTGATCCATTGGCGGAATTGGTTAAAATTGACCCGAAAGCCATTGGCGTAGGCCAATACCAACACGATGTAGACCAAACTAAACTCAAAGAAGAATTAGACAATACAGTGATTCGGTGTGTGAATTCAGTTGGGATAAACATCAATACTGCAAGCAAGCATTTGTTGAGTTATGTGAGTGGAATAGGAGAGAAGCTGGCTGAAAATATTGTAAATTATCGTTCGGAAAACGGTCCTTTTACAGATCGGAAACAACTTAAAAAAGTACCGCGTTTGGGTGAAAAAGCATACCAGCAAGGCGTTGCTTTTATCCGAATTTCGAATGCCAAAAATCCGTTAGATAATTCAGCGGTTCATCCGGAGGCCTATGGAATTGTAGAGAAAATGGCGAAAGATTTGAAATTGACAGTGCATGATTTGATTGCCAACAAAGAAAAAACAGCTTTGATAAAACCAGAAAATTACATTACACCAGATATAGGTTTATTGGGATTGAAAGACATCATTAAAGAACTAGAAAAACCAGGATTAGATCCAAGAAAATCAGCTAAAGTCTTTGAATTTGACCCGAATGTAAAAACAATAAAAGATGTAAAAACAGGAATGGTTTTACCTGGAATTGTCAATAACATTACCAATTTTGGTTGTTTTGTGGATATTGGAGTCAAAGAAAGCGGTTTGGTTCATATTTCCCAACTGAAAGCAGGTTTTGTCAGCGATGTGAATGAAGTAGTAAAATTACACCAACATGTTACCGTAAAAGTGGTGGAAGTCGATGAGGATAGAAAGAGAATTCAGTTGACGATGGTTATTTAAACCATAAAAAAAGGCTTTTCAAATTATGAAAAGCCTTTTTTTTATTTTGTTTCTTCTTCTTTTTTATCAGCTGGCTGGCCGTCTTTAGCAGCGTTTTTGAATTCTTTGATTCCGCTTCCTAAACCTTTCATCAATTCCGGGATTTTTTTACCACCAAAAAGTAATAAAACAATCGCTAATATAACAAGGATTTCTGTAACACCTAATCTTCCCATGATTGAATAATTTATTGCCGAAGCAAATTAGTAATAAAACTGCAGGCAAAGGTATATAGAATTAGTTAACCGAAAATCATTTTGTAGCATTTATTTGGTTTCATAAGCGTTAAAAATTTGCTAAAAATAAATTTACGTTAAGAACAGTGACGTCAATGCAAGGGAATACAATCAATGACAATAATTGTTATATTTGTTCAATAATCAATTTAGATGTCCAAGAAAAGACAAAAACGCAAAGTAATAAAGGAAAACCTATTCAATAAAAGGCGATTAATAATTTTAAACGAGGATACTTTTGAAGAAACTTTTTCGTTGAAACTTACCTTGATGAATGTTTTTGTGGTAGCTACTTTAGGTGCTATAATTATTACAATTGTCACTACATTTATCATAGCTTTTACCCCGTTACGAGAATTTATACCAGGCTATTCATCGTCAAAATTAAAGAGAGATGCATTGGAACTCGCTTTAAAGTCAGATTCATTGTCCAAAGCGCTGCAGCGCAATGAAGCTTATATTCAATCAATCCAGAAAGTGTTAACCGGTGAACTAGAATATGCAAAATTCAATAAAGATTCTATACTTTCGGCTGCAGATGAAGTGGTACCGCAAGTTAATTTATCAGCTTCAAAGCAAGAAATGGAGTTGCGAAAACAAGTAGCGGTGGAAGATAAAAATGCAGTCTCAAACGCCGCTAAGAGAAGAAGCGAAAACCCGAAATAAAAGTATCTTTTCATTTTTAAAGAATAAAAACAAAATGTCAATAAAATCAATTGCGGCAAAAATATTTGCACAAAAAATATACAAGAAAACACAACTTTGGGCTACTAATCCTATTGTAACTCAAAAAAAGGTGTTAATGGAATTAATAGCAGCTGCAAAAAACACTCAATTTGGTATAGACCATCATTTTGAAACAATAAAAAACGAGAAGGATTTTGCAAAACAAGTTCCTGTACGCGATTATGAAGCGTTGAAACCATATGTAGATCAAGTAGTTAAAGGGCAAGAAAATATTCTTTGGAAAGGCAAGCCCCTTTATTTTGCTAAAACTTCTGGAACTACTTCAGGAGCAAAATACATTCCGCTGACTAAAGAATCCATGCCTTTTCATATTGAAGCGGCTCGAAATGCAATTTTACACTATATTCATGAAACTGGAAATGCTGCTTTTGTGGATGGAAAAATGATTTTCTTGCAAGGAAGTCCACTATTAGAAGAAAAAAACGGAATTAAATTAGGTCGCTTGTCTGGAATTGTAGCCAATTTTGTTCCAAAATACCTTCAAAAAAACCGAATGCCTTCATGGGAAACCAATTGTATTGAGGATTGGGAAACCAAAGTAAATGCAATTGTGGAGGAAACCTTTGATAAAAACATGACGGTGATTTCAGGAATCCCTTCTTGGGTGCAAATGTATTTTGAAAAATTGCATCAAAAAGGAGGGAAGCCAGTGGGTGAAATCTTCAAAAATTTCAATTTGTTTATTTACGGCGGCGTGAATTATGAACCGTATCGCGCCAAATTTGAAAATCTTATTGGACGAAAAGTAGACAGTATTGAGTTGTTTCCGGCTTCGGAAGGGTTTTTTGCGTACCAGGATTCGCAAAAGGAACGCGGCATGTTACTGCTCTTGAACTCCGGAATTTTTTATGAATTTATAAAATCGGATGAATTCTCTAATGAAAAGCCAAAACGTTATACGATTGGCGAAGTAGAATTGGGAGTGAATTATGTTTTGATCATTTCAACCAATGCGGGACTTTGGGGTTATAATATTGGCGATACGGTTCAATTTACCAGTTTAAAACCGTACCGAATAATTGTTTCGGGAAGAATCAAGCATTATATTTCGGCTTTTGGAGAGCATGTCATTGGTAAAGAAGTGGAAAGTGCGTTGCAGGAAGCAATTCTTGGTACAGATATTCGCATCAATGAATTTACCGTGTCGCCACAAATCACTCCCGCAGAAGGATTGCCGTATCATGAATGGTTTATTGAATTTGAGAACGAACCGGAAGACAGCGTATCTTTTGCGGAAGCACTAGACAATGCTATGCGAAAACAGAATATGTATTATGATGATTTGATTGTGGGCAAAGTATTGCAAAAAGTGGTCGTTACGAAGGTTGTTAAAAACGGATTTCAGGATTATATGAAATCTATTGGGAAGCTGGGTGGACAAAATAAAATTCCAAGACTTTCTAATGATCGAAATATAGTGGATCAATTAGAAAATTTACCAATTATAAAATGAGAAAATTAACGCTGCTTTTACTAGTTGTTAGTAGTTCTATTTATTCACAATTTAAAGGAATTGTTCTTGATGAAAGTAATAAACCCATTCCCTATGTTAATATTTGGGTTGAAAATGAAAACATAGGAACGACTTCTAACGAGGATGGAGAATTCTTAATTAATACAACCAATGAAAAGATTTTGGTTTTTTCAGCAGTAGGTTTTGAAACCAAGAAAATTAAAATTTCAAATAATGACAAGGTGGTTTTGCAGACCGCCATTTATAATCTTAAAGAAATTGTAATAACTAAAAGCAAAGAATCAATAGAAAGAGAAATTGGAAATTTTAAAAAATCTACTGGAAGCCATCTTTCAGGTTCTGTGCCCTGGATTTATGCTAAACGATTTGAATTTGATGGGGTGTATAAAAAAACTCCTTTTTTAAAAAATGCAATCGTGTTTACAAAGAGCAAAATTAAAAATGCAAAATTCAAATTGAGAATTTTTTCAGTGATGGGAAATGGTTTCCCAGGAGAAGATTTATTGAAAGAAGATATTATAGTTGTTGTAAAATCAGGAAAAACTAAAAATGTAATTGATTTGTCCAAATTCAATATAATTTTCCCGGATAATGGAATTTTTATAGCTTATGAATGGATGATAATCGAAGAAAATAAATATTTATATAAATCTTTTTCCAAAGAATCTTCAAATAAGTATTCTATAACTTACGCTCCCGCTGTCATGGTGCATAAAGTTGAAACGGAAAATACAGTTGCGTATCGAGAAGGGAAATGGATTTCAAGAAAAGGTTCTTCGTTAAAAGAAAATTTGAATAAAGTAGTTATCGAGCCCGCAATTAATCTTACGTTAACAAATTAGAAAATAAAAAAACTACCTTTGCAGGTTAGAAAATAGTTAGAAAATGAAAGAAACAAAAAATATATCACGTTCTAGAGCACAAGAATCTTCAGCAGCCATTGAAAAAATGTACATCACTATGCGTCATCTTTTCAACAGGGGATTTTACAAGCCAATGGGTATTTCAGGCGATACGTTGCGGGAAGCATTATTAGCATTACGACCAGAAATTTATGGAAATATTGCTGAAGAAAAAGTCGAATTGAACGGGCTTTTATATGTAATTGAGCGTCTTCCAGTAGGAATTGAGGAATGTCGGTTTATTAATTTAACTTCAGAAGAAGGATATTCTAAATCTCATTTTAAAGCAATTGTCCCTCCTAAAAGAAAAAGAAATTGTTACCGTATCGATGAAGAGCAAATGAACGTGGAGATTACTCGCGGGCGTTCCGATATTTATGATATTTTGACGCACCTAACCTTTATTTTCATTGAATCACACAAGATTAGAAACCGAGTTTTACTGGATGATGCCGGGGAAGTTTCGCGCGATTGGTTTAAACTGGAACAAGCAGTTTCACAAAATAAAAAACTGACTCAGGTAGAAAAAGAGAAAGCGATTTCCCATGCTGCTAATATTCTGGGAAGAACATTTGAGGAAGTATTGGATATCTATGATGCTTTTGGTTCAGCTGCTGCGCCAGATCGTTTCTTGCATGTCATCTTTTGGTTGGGAAAACTAGCCATCGAAGAAATTGTAGATGATAACAAGAGAACAATCACCTTCAGTCCTATTTTGAGAGAGCGTTTGGGACACCATATTCACGGGGAGATTTGGGCGACCAGCATCAAGGAAGTTTTGAAAGAAAACCAACTTTTAGACCGTCCAATTCACGTAATTAGTGCGAACATGCACAGTGTGATGAACTCTATTTTTGCAACGGAAGTGTTGAAAACCAAGTTCAAAGACAAATCGGATTTCTTTATTTATGAGGAATTGAGTAAGTCCGGCGCTAATGCGGTTCGAAACCAAGTGGAAGAAGTGGCGTTGAAATGCGGAATGATTTCGTTGCCGGATACGTCAGGAACAAATATAGATGTGCAAATTTTTGATACTGCCAAAATGGATTGGGCAAAAACGTCATTTCCTAAGGCAAATACAGGAGATAAAAAACCAGTGCTTATCGTTATGGATTACGCGTTTGGAGAACAAGCGTATGAAACCATTGACGAGCTGTTAAAACCGTTTAAAAAAGACACTTTATTGAATGTGGAATCGGTTTCTATCATGGGGAAAGCAGGAATTCTGGAAGGTGGAAAAGGAGACATTATGATTCCGAATGCACACATCAATGAAGGAACGGCGGATAATTATTTTTTCGAAAATGAATTGACTGCTGCAATGTTTGAAGGAAACGACATTGCTGTTTTTGCTGGACCAATGGTTACCGTTTTGGGAACTTCATTGCAAAATAGAGATTTATTGAAGTTTTTCCATGAATCGACTTGGGGAATTATTGGATTGGAAATGGAAGGTTCTTATTATCAAAAAGCAATTCAATCTGCTTCTAAAATCAGAAAGAGTGTTCCTCATGATGTTAAGGTAAGATATGCGTATTATGCCTCTGATAATCCTTTGGAAACCGGAAGCACATTAGCTTCAGGAGGACTAGGAACTACGGGTGTAAAGCCAACTTATTTGATTACCATTAAAATATTGGAACAAATTTTCAACGCAAAATAATACTATAAATGAGTACAAACGTGCCCAATAATTCAGAAGAACAAGAAATAGATTTAACTCAAATTTCAAAAAAAATTGGCAATTTGCTACAAGATTTTAATACTTTCTTATTCAGATGTATTGGGTTTTTTGTAAAGAATGTACGAGTAATTTTGATTTTGTTTGTAGTTGGTCTTGCCCTAGGACTTTTTATAGACCAGCGAAATAAGAGTTATAAAAGTGAGGTTATTGTAGCTCCTAATTTTGGCAGTACGGATTATTTATATGCAAAAATTGATTTATTAGCAGCTAAAGTAAAAGAAAGAGATACGGTTTTTTTAAAAGCAATCGGTATTCTAGAGCCAACTAAAATAACAAAAATTTCTATTGAACCCATTGTCGACGTTTATAGTTTTATCAATAACAGCGATCAAAATTTTGCACTGCTTAAGTTAATGGCAGAAGATGGAGATTTAAAATCCATTGTGAAGGAAACGACCACCAGTAAGAATTATGCTTTTCATACCATTACTTTTTTAACAAAGGGAATAACTAATAATGAAAAGGGGATACAACCGATTTTAAACTATTTGAACACGAGCGATTACTATACTAAAATTCAGAAAGCGTCCGTGATTAATATTCAAGAAAGGATAAAGACCAACCAGGGAATTGTTTCTCAAATAGACGGAATCTTAAACGAGTTTTCGAATGCTACAGCTGGAAACAATCAAAAAAGTGATAAATTAGTGTACTACAATGAAAATACGCAATTGAATGATGTCATTAAAACGAAAGAATCATTGCTTACAGAAATTGGAAACTTAAAAATTGCGTTGTTAACTTCGGATAAAATTATAAAAGAGAATAGCACCGCCATAAATATTGAAAATACAGTCTCTATTAATGGCAAAATGAAATTAATACTGCCGTTTTTATTTATTTTTATTTTCATTTCTATTTCATTTTTTATCGCTTTTTATAAAAAGCAAGTGTTAAAGGCACAACAAATAGCAATATAATTTGAACTATAATTGCAATCTATGAAAGGAATAATATTAGCAGGAGGATCAGGAACTCGTTTGCATCCACTGACGTTAGCCGTAAGCAAACAATTGATGCCTATTTATGACAAACCCATGATTTACTATCCACTATCATCCTTGATGTGGGCAGGAATTAGAGAAATACTTATTATTTCTACGCCGCATGATTTACCACTATTTAGACAATTGCTTGGTGATGGATCTAAGTTGGGCTGTCGTTTTGAATACGCTGTTCAGGAACACCCAAACGGTTTAGCAGAAGCCTTTATCATAGGCAAGGATTTTATTGGCAAAGATAAAGTGGCCCTGGTTCTAGGAGACAATATTTTCTACGGAACGGGTTTGTCTGATTTACTGCAAGCTAATAATGATCCTGAAGGCGGGATTATTTATGCCTATCATGTGAATGACCCAGAGCGTTATGGCGTAGTTGATTTTGATACTAATGGTAAAGTGCTTTCTATTGAAGAAAAACCGTTGGTGCCTAAATCCAATTATGCAGTACCGGGTATTTATTTTTATGACAATGACGTTGTTGAAATTGCAGCCAATATTAAACCGAGTCAACGCGGAGAAATTGAAATTACAGATGTGAATAAGGAATATCTTAGGAGAGGAAAACTAAAAGTTAGTATTCTGGACCGAGGAACAGCTTGGTTTGATACGGGAACATTTAATTCTTTGATGCAGGCATCCCAGTTTGTACAAGTTATTGAAGAGCGCCAAGGACTCAAGATAGGCTCTATTGAAGAGGCTGCTTATACCATGGGGTATATCAATGCCGAACAGTTAAAAGCAATAGCACAACCGTTACTAAAAAGTGGCTACGGCACGCATTTGTTAGATATTATTTAAAATAATTTATGAAATTTATACCTACTACACTCGAAGGATGTTATATTATAGAACCTAAAATCATAAAAGATGAAAGGGGCTATTTTATGGAAAGTTTCAACGAGAATACCTTTCAAGAAGGAGTCCATCAAGAAGTTCATTTTGTCCAAGACAACCAGTCCTTTTCAACTAAAGGTGTGCTTAGAGGATTGCATTATCAAACTGGAATTCATGCACAAGCTAAATTAGTACGCGTTTTACAAGGCGAAGTTTTAGATGTTGCGGTCGATATTAGACCGGATTCTTTGACTTTTGGACAGCATATTTCAGTGGTACTTTCTGGCGAAAATCAAAAGCAGTTTTTTGTGCCAAGGGGTTTTGCGCATGGATTTTTAGTACTAAGTGAAACCGCCACGTTCTTTTATAAATGTGATAATTTTTACAACAAGGATTCAGAAGGAGGAATTAGCTATAACGATACTCAACTTAATATAGATTGGCAATTTCCGGTATCGGAATTAGTTATTTCTGAAAAGGACCACTTGTTACCAACCTTAGAGAATGCAAAATGCGCCTGGTAGTGCTTGTAACAGGTGCAAATGGACAATTAGGGCAGTCCCTTCAATTTGTTGCCGATAAATACCCTCAAATTGATTTTGTTTTTTGTGATTCTAAAGCACTCGATATTACTGTAAAAGTAGCAATAGCGTCCGTTTTCAACACAATTAAACCTGATTTTTGTATTAACACAGCTGCATACACCGCCGTTGATAAGGCCGAAAGTGAACCTGATAAAGCGATTGCAATCAATTTGACCGGTGCTAAAAATTTAGCGGAAGCCTGTAAAGAGTTCAAAACCAAATTAATTCATGTTTCTACGGATTTTATCTTTGATGGAAATGCAACAACACCTTACACCGAAGACGCAACTCCCAATCCAAAAAGCGTTTATGGACAAACTAAATTAGACGGAGAAAAAGCTATTCAAAGCATTTTACAAGACTATTTTATTGTAAGAACATCTTGGGTATATTCGCAATTTGGGAATAATTTTATGAAAACCATGTTGCGATTAGCCACAGAAAGAAACGAATTAGCGGTAGTTGATGATCAAATAGGAACACCTACACATGCGGTGGAATTAGCGAATGTATTGGTACAGATTATTTTGTTTACTAATAAAAACCCAGAAATTAACACCTATGGCATTTACAATTTCAGTAATGAAGGAGTTTGCAGCTGGTTTGATTTTGCCCAAAAAATATTTGAAGTTAATCACATCAAAATTGATTTAAAACCAATACCAAGTTCTAAGTATCCAACCCCTGCATACAGACCTCGCTACAGTGTTTTAGATAAAAGTAAGATCAAAAAGACATTTGATATTGAAATTAAAACATGGCAAGAAACAATTTAGTCTAAGGAAACACAACTAATTTGAAAGTAAATGTGGAGAAAAATATGCCTATCATTAAGTAATGAAGTTGCACATAACTTTTTTTATTTTAGTGTTATTAAGTTTACCAATATACTTTCAAAGTATATCTTGTTGGGTTATTTAATAAGGACTTTAGGAGAACAAGGCTATGGCATTCTTACTTGGGTTGATTCATTTACGCAATACTTTTTAATACTAGTTAATTTTGGGTTTGACATGTATGTGGCAAAATATATTGTTGAAAACAAACAAAATAAGGCTAAGATAGACGAAATTATTTCTGCCATTTTAACCATAAAAACAGGATTATTTGTCTTTGGTTTTTTACTGCTGGGGTTATTTTCTTTTAATGATGAAATAGCAAAAGTTATCCATCTGCTATTTTTTATGTTACTGATGGGAATTGGAGAAATTTTATTTCCAATTTGGTATTTTCAAGGAATCGAAAAAATGAAACCCATTGCTATCGTAAGTGTTATTTCCAGATCTTTATTGGTTATTCTTACGATACTGTTTGTGAAAAATGCAAATCATATCTTAGTCTATATATTTATTTTGGTAGTTTCGAACTTAGTTTGGGGAGGGTTGGGATTTTATTTCCTGAAAAAAGTTTCCAACTTTAAATTCATAATCGTTCCCCTAGCGACTTTGAAGTTTTACCTTAAAGAAGGCTACTTATTTTTTTTAGGACGATTTTCAACACTTTTTTTAAATTTTGGCACCATCTTTTTAATTGGTTATTTCTGTTCTAAAAATTTAGTCTCCGGTTTTGACATAGCTTCTAAAATAATTTTCGCTTTTATTTTTCCTTTTGAAGTCATTCAACAAGCGGTTTTTCCATCCATTGTGCGTACAAGGAATAAACTATTTTTACAAAAACTAGTTCTTTTTACAATCTGCAGTGCTTTGTTCTTTGCAGGAAGTATTTATTATTTTTCCGAAGAATTAATGATCTTTTTTGGCGGGATTCCTATGGGGAAATATGCCTATTTACTAAAATCATTGGTAGTATTGATACCAGTAATCAGTAGTTCCATCATCATAGGAAGTTGTTCATTAGTAGCTTTTGGGGCATTAAAACAATATAATTACGCGCTTGTTTTTTCTTGTTTGATTTATATTTTTGTAGTATTGTTGCTGTACTTTATGGGACAAATGAGTTTTAAAAATTTAGTTATTCTTCGTATAAGTGTTGATATAATTATGGTTTTACTTATTTTTTATTTTGCTGTTAAAAAGAAAACGTTATTGTAATTAGAACCTAAAATAAGATACAGGAAACGATATTAAAAGGTGATGATTATAATGTGTTTTAATAATGAAAATTAAAAATAGCTACTATATTTGTACAAAATCTGAATTAAAAAAAACTAAAAAATGAAAAAGTATATTTATTTGATATTTGTTTTAGCATTGGTAGTATCCTGTAAAGAGGAGGAAAAGAAAGCGGATTCTTTCAGTCTAAAAGAAATTGTAAACAAACAAAAATATCAAATGGAACTCTATCAAGTAGAGGCTAATGAGTATACCTTAGTCGTTTTAAACCGGTTAACAGGAAAGGTATTTGTAGGAAAGAATGCTTCTGGATGGTATGAAGCTACAAATGCGGATAGTATTCCAGTTTACAAAACACCAACGTATTCTATTAAAGTATTCAAAGGACCAGAATCGAGTCCTCAAATTTCCTTAATGGACGAGAAAGAGGGCGAGCTCTATATGTATATTGTAGGACATACAGCCAATTTTTACAATACAAACGCTGCAATTAAAGCGCTTGAAAGAAGCTAGTATTTCCAAAACATAGAATGATGATCGTAATTTTATTTTTTTTGTTCTTGCTGGTAGGGATGCTCTATTGGAAGCGAAAAATATTTTTGCTGTCTCCTGTTGATGTTTTTGTGTTATTCTTTATTGGGGTTTTAGTTTCAACGGTTCTATATCATAATTTCTATCCTAGGTATGAGAAATTTAATTTTTTTCAATTTGATTTTATTGGAAAAAATAAGTTTAACCGAACCTTTTTAGTTTACATAAAAATGCTTTTACTTTTCTTAATAGGCGTTTTTATATATTCCTTTTTGAATAAATCGTATTTTACTTTAGCGAAGCAGCGGATCAAAATCATAAACGTTCAAAATATAAAGCTCAATACCAATCAAATTTCCATCGTAATATTTGCGATAGCTATTGTTTGTATCGTTTTGGTTTACATTGATTATGGTTCAATGTTGTTTTATCGAGTCGAATATATCCCTAAGGACAATTCAATTTTTAAAATTATTTATCAAAATTTATTTATTGTGCTTTGCCTATTGTCAGGGACGCTTTACAGGCAAAATAGATCTCTTGCGGTAGCGGCTTTTCTTATTGCAATGACCGTTGGGATAGGAGTGGGGAGTAGGTCAGCAACAATTTATTTAGTAGCATTTGGGTTGAGTTATTCCGTGTTTTTGAATCATGAGCGTGCCAAAAGATTTTTTGTTTTCTTTATTCCTTTTGTTATTGTTTTTTTTGGGTATAATATTTCGCTGCGATTGGAGTCCAACACGCATGGACTTATTCCCTATTTGAAGGCAACGGTTTCTAAACCGGAGATTCTGTTCAAGTATACAATCATGAATATTTATTATACGTTTATTTTTGGATTTTATGCAACTTCGGAGACCATTCAGGTTTATAAAAATGCTTCTATAAGTAATTTAGTCACCACATTAAACCCATTACCTGGAAGGCTGACAAACTGGTATGCAATTGCCTCAAAACTCAGGATAAATGAAATTGCTCCCTATACAGCCATAGGGGAACTGGCTAAATATCCAGTTTTTAGTATCTTTTATTATTCGCTATTGGGTTATTATTTTGCGGCCATAGATTTTTTTATAAAAAGTCAAGTCCTTCATAAAAAATATTTTTGGGCAGTACTCCAATTTTTAGTATTAGCTTTATATGTAGTTCATAGTTTTGAGTACAACCTTAGATCTTCCCATCGTTTTATCTACTATTCGATGGCACTTTATATGCTTTATTTTATTTTAAAAAGAGTTAAAATTAAAATGCCTCTTAAAACAAATTCTAGTAATTTTCAGAAACAATGAGCATGAAAATAAAAGATTTTACATTTGAAAAAGCAGGTCCTTATGTTGCTTTTTTTTGTGGTTTATTCGTGTTATTGCCTTTTAAGCTAAAGCCTTTGACGGTATTTGTTTTTTTTGTTTGGAGTCTTTTTTCACTTTTTAAAAACAGAAAAACCATTAAAATTGAAATAAAAACGCTAATTATAAGCAGTATTTTCTTCATTGGTTATGCAGTCAGCCTACTGTTTTCGGAAAATATTCAAAGGGGTTTTACAATTTTACTTCGTTGTATTCCCATTGTCCTGATTCCTCTTGGATATTCTTTTTTGACCTTAGAAACAAAAATTATTTTTAATAAACTATTCCGGAAAACGGTTATTGTTGCGGCTAGTATCTACTCAAGTCTGCTATTTATTTACCTATTTCAATTGGGTTATTTTAGTCAAAAACTGGATCTGTATACTTACTATTCCTATATAACTTTTGAATTTTGGGGTTTGAATGAACATCCTATTTATAGCTCCATCTTTTTTTCATTTGCCTTGTTTTTTATTTTGATCGAAGGTTTTAAAAACAAAATATTAAACTTTATTCTGTTTCTAATTTTAATTTTTGGACTTTTAATACTAGCTAGAAAAGGTGTAATCGCTTCTTTTTTTATTCTATCCGGTATTTTATTATTCCTCAAAAACGACAAAAAACAGACCGCTAAATTGGTCTTTGTTTTTATTGGACTATTTTTAGTATCGCTTTGTGTCACCGAAATCAGAAGCCGTTTTTTAGAACTATTCGACACTAGTAAAGTGGTCAATAACAAGGAAACCTCCTCTGGAATTAGGTATATTTTATGGAATACAAGTGAAAAAGTAATTAAAAATTCAAACTATTTAGGATATGGTGTAGGAGATGCCCAAGAAGTTTTAAGCAAACAATTGGCTTTGGATGGTTATGCAGTTTTATCCAAAGAAAATTATAATGCACACAATCAATATCTTCAAATAGGATTAGTTACTGGTGTTATTGGTATTCTTTTGTATTTATTTTCAGTAGCTTACTTATTTCAAAATTTTATGAAGCGAAAAAATGCGGAAGCAATCGTCTTTTTATTATTTTTTATTTTTGTCTTTCTTTTCGAAAGTGTTTTGGAACGGCAAAACGGAATAATCATTTACTCCTTTATTACCAGTATGTTTATTTACACTTCGGAGTTTGATAAAAACATTTCAAAATGAGACAGAACTTGCTTATCATTGGCCCTTTTCCAGGTCCACCAAAAGGAATCAGTTTGTCCAACCAAGTTGTTGCAAACGGCTTAGCCAATAGGGGATGGAATGTAAAAAAAATAAATACGGAACTTTCGGATATCGTCAATAGTACCATTGGTACTTTCTCATTTGAGAAGTTGAACTTTCTAAAGACTTATTTTCAGAGCTACAAAATTTTCGCAGCCGATGCCGTTTATATCACTATTGGTATTACATTTTTTGGCGTCCTAAAATATGCCCCTTTCATCATTTTGGCGAAAATTTTAAACAAGAAGACACTCCTTCATTTGCACAGCAACCATCTAAAAAAAGAATATCATTCGTTACATGGAATAAAAAAGACTCTTTTTTTTAAACTCATTGCTTCATTCGATACAGGAATCGTACTTTCTAATTCATTAAGAGACAACTTGACTCCATTTATTGCGGAAGATGCTGTTTATGAATTGTATAATTTTGTAGAAGATAAATTATTGCTTTCTGAGGAAATAGTGTTGCAGCAAAAAGATTTTTCCGCAATACGACTTTTCTTCTTAAGTAATTTATTAGAAGAAAAAGGAATAAACCTATTGCTTAAAGTGATTAAAAGATTGAATGAAGAAGGTCTATTTATAGAAGTTAAATTAGCAGGAAACAAGATAAAAGACAACAATGTAGATGGGTTAGTAGCAGAATTGAGTAATGTATCCTATCTGGGAATTGTCTCTGGAACCGCCAAGCAAGACTTGTTGATTTGGGGAAATGTTTTTTGTCTACCTACTTTTTTCAGTATGGAAGGACAACCCATTAGTATTTTAGAGGCAATGGCTTTTAATGCCTTAATACTAACTACAAAACATGCCGGAATTCCCGATATTTGTTCAGAGGAAAACGCAGTATTTTGTATCGAAAAAAGTGAAGAAGATTTGTATTTAAAATTGAAATTCATAGTTTCAAATTGGGCGGAATTACAAAAAAAAGCAATAGCAAATGGAGTCTATGCTAGGCAGAGGTTTACTGAAACCAAATTTATTACTACTCTAGAAAGTATAATTTTAGAAACAATTAGGAAATAAACGGCAACTATGAAAATTACTATAATTGGCCATAATTATTTCCCAGAGGACAGCGGTATTGGTTTATACACTACTGGTATGGCGGAATTTTTGGCCCTCAAACACGAGGTTAGCATTATAACTGGCGTTCCTTACTATCCGCAATGGAAGGTTCATGCTGAATATGCTAATAGCCCCCTTTTTTCGAAAGAAACGATAAACCACGTCACAGTATATAGATTCAAGCAATACACACCCGCAAAACCAACTTTTTTCAAAAGAGTCCTTCAAATGGTTCATTTCCTTATGGGTTCTGTTGTTAATGTTTTAAAAATCAAAAAGCCGGATGTGATTATTGTCGTTATGCCTTTCACAGTTTCTATTATTTTAGGTTGGTTTTTAAAAATATGCAAAGGGGGAATGTTATGGATTCACATACAGGATTTTGAATTTGATGCCGCCTTGAAAACTAAGGTACCGTCTAAGCATCAGATCACCTCTAAGATTTTATTTCAAATTGAAAAATGGATATTAAACAGAGCGGACTGTAATAGTACTATTAGTAAAGGTATGATGATCAAATTAGCGCACAAATCTAGCGTTGATTCAATTTACTTTCCTAATTGGATTGATTATTCCATCATAAATCCTGAAAATGTCCAAGAGCATAAAGCATTTAGTAGTACTACGTTCAACATTCTTTACTCGGGTAACATTGGTGAAAAGCAAGATTGGGATTTCTATATGGCGTTTTTAACAGCAATGCAGATGCATCCTGAATTCCATTTTTGTTTGGTTGGTGAAGGCGCAAAACGAGAGGAAATTGTGCAGCAGCTGCAAGGCTTAGGGAATTTTACCTATTGTCCGCCAGTATCTTATAATCAGTTAAATGATTTGTTGTGTCAGGCAGATGTTCATGTATTGTTTCAAAAACCAGAGTTCAAAGATCTAGTAATGCCTTCAAAAATTTTAGGAATGATGGCAAGCGCAAAGCCTTCCATAGTTACTGGCCACGAAGATTCTGAAATAAAGAACAATTTTGAGCATTCTCAAGGTGGGTTTTATTTCCATGAAAACAGTATTGAAACGGTAAAACTAGCACTGCTCCAATTAAAAGAAAATCCCGAAATGGCAAAATCAATGGGCTTAAGAGCAAGACAATACGTGGTAGAAAATTTTGCTCTCGAAAGTGTATTGCCACAATTCGAGAAAGATTTGATAAAAAAAAGCAAACAATTTTATTGATTTATTTTAAAGAATATACCGTCAACTTCCAGCTGTTCTCCTGTCTTTTTATCATAGAATCCATTTTCTAAAGCTCGTAAATGGAACCCTAAATGCCTCAATTTGGCTTTCATTTCGTGATAAAATGTACCATATTTATAGTAGTAAAACCTCATAATCAGTAGGCATCTTTATTTAAACAATAGAAGTAAAATAGTAGTGTTAAACAGGATATTGTTTTAGGTTTTATTTTATCTTGCACTATTAAAATTAAGTTAATACAAGCACTAGATAATTAAAAAACAATGAGGTATTCTACACTGATCAAACAGCTATTTATTGTTGCAAAGTCTAAATGGACTTTACAGTTAGTTAAAGGAAAACTCTTTTCCATAGCTTCTTTTGAAGTTGTTTCTAATTTAAAAAAAATGGTGCCCCAATTAGATAATATTATTGATGTTGGTTCTAATTCAGGCCAATTCTCTAAAGTCGCTAGCCATTTTTATCCTAATGCAGCAATAAACGCCTTTGAACCATTGCCAGACTTGTATTTAAAAATCGAAAAATTATTCGATTCCAATAAAAAAATCAAAACGCATAACCTTGCTTTAGGAAACGAAGTGGGAGTGATTAATTTCAACAAAAACAAATACGGTCATATTAGTTCTATATTAGATATCAGCTCGGACAATATACACTACCCAAAACAAGAGAATGACTTGTCGCAGATTAAGGTAGAAATAAAAACGCTAGATTCTCTTTTATTGACAAATAGTTTAAAGGCCGAAATTACGTTGTTAAAATTAGATGTTCAAGGTTATGAATTAGAAGTCTTAAAAGGGGCTGAAGAATCATTAAAAAACATAGATTATATTATAATTGAAGCTAATTTAGAACAACTTTATACAAATCAACCTTCATTTACTGAAATGAATACTCATCTCATGAGTAAGCATTTTGAACTTTCTGGAATGCTTGATTTCAATTTAGGACATAAAAACAAATATATTGAAGTTGATTTACTATATAAAAAAACATCAAAAAAGGATTAATTCTTATGGTTAAGATTCTAGTAACAGGAGGTTCAGGTTTTATAGGCTCAAACCTTGTTGAATATTTGAGCTCTAAAAATCATCAGGTTATCAATTATGATATTAAAAAGCCCAGAAATAAATCATTTATAAAAAACTGGGTCAAAGGAGATATTCTAAATCAAAAAGATCTTGCAGCATGTTTTGAGTCCTTTAACCCGGATTATGTGATTCATTTAGCAGCACGAACAGACTTAGATGAAAAACAATCTATTACGGGATATGCCACAAATATCGAAGGTGTCGAAAATATAATCGACCTCATAAATAAATATCCAACCATCAAAAGAACGATTTATGCCTCTAGTAGAATGGTATGCAGAATAGATTATGCGCCTGAATCATTTAATGATTTTTGTCCTCCTAATTTATACGGAGAAAGTAAAGTGATTGGAGAAAAAATAGTAAAAGAAAAAGCCAACCATGATTTTGTAATTGTCCGACCTACTTCTATTTGGGGACCATATTTCGAAATTCCATACCGAACTTTTTTTGATGCTGTTCGAAAAAAAATGTTTTTTATTCCCAGAAACCATAATCCTAAAAAATCATTTGGTTTTGTGCACAATACGACTTTTCAAATAGAAAAAATACTGTTTGCGTCAAAAGAAAAGGTTTACCAAAATTACTATTTAGCGGATTATCCAGCTTTAGAATTGAAATTATGGGCTAACTTGATTGCTGTAGAATTTAATCAAGAACAGATAAAAACTATACCAATGTTGCCCTTAAAGATGGCTTCCAAAATAGGCGATGCACTTCAAAAAGTAGGTTGGAAAAATCCACCATTAACGACTTTTAGATTAAATAACCTAATCACAAATATGGTATATGATACTACCTCATTAGAAAAACTATGTGGAGAGTTACCTTATAAATTAGAGGAAAGTGTGGCAATAACTACTTCTTGGATGAAAAATAATTTTTAAAATTGATACCAGTCTTTATGATTTTCATTAATTTAGATTGCAGTGAAATTAATAGCCATTTCGTCGTTCTAGATTAAAAGCTAAATTACACAATGCTGTGAAAATCATAAGGAAGTAAAACGGCAATAATTTTTCTTATTTATTTAACACCGCCATAGGTTATGATTCTAAGTCGCCATTGCAGTTTAGTAAAAAAGAAGACGTAATATAATTCTATAATTCGCTTTTAAAAACGAGCATTTTTTATATATTGCGAACACAAAAATATTTCATGAAAAGAATACTTATCACCGGAGCTGCAGGATTTTTAGGCTCACACCTTTGTGACCGTTTTATCAAGGAAGGTTATTTTGTTATCGGAATGGACAATCTCATCACAGGAGATTTAAAAAATATCGAACATTTATTCAAATTGGAACAATTCGAATTTTATCACCATGATATTACAAAGTTTGTTCACGTTCCAGGTAATTTAGACTATATACTTCATTTTGCATCACCGGCAAGTCCAATAGATTATTTAAAAATTCCAATTCAAACCTTGAAAGTGGGTTCTCTGGGAACGCATAATTTATTAGGATTGGCGAGAGTCAAAAAAGCCCGAATTCTTATCGCATCCACTTCTGAAGTTTATGGGGATCCATTAGTCCATCCACAAACCGAAGAATATTATGGCAATGTAAACACGATAGGACCAAGAGGTGTATACGATGAGGCCAAACGTTTCCAGGAATCAATCACCATGGCCTATCATACCTTTCACGGAGTAGAAACTAGAATTGTGCGCATTTTCAATACCTACGGTCCAAGAATGCGACTCAATGATGGACGTGTGATTCCAGCATTCATTGGTCAGGCGATTCGTGGCGAAGATTTAACGATTTTTGGTGACGGCATGCAAACGCGCTCCTTTTGTTATGTCGATGATCAGGTAGAAGGTATTTTCAGATTACTGCATTCAGATTATGTTTTTCCAGTAAATATTGGGAACCCTGACGAAATTACCATCAAAGATTTTGCTGATGAAATTATAAAATTAACGGGAACCAATCAAAAAGTGGTTTATCATCCGTTACCAATAAACGATCCCTTACAGCGTCAGCCTGACATTACTAAAGCTAAAAAGTTATTAGGCTGGGAAGCCAAAGTAGGCAGGGCCGAAGGAATGAAAATCACCTACGATTATTTCAAATCCTTGTCTAAAGAAGAGCTGTCTAAAGAAGAACATAAGGATTTTTCAAAATATATTTTTTAAAGCCGTGATTTAGACGCAAAAATTATTTTTTAAAGGCTATGTATTGTTTTATTATACAATGTTTAATCTTTTATGGTACTAATATAAACCATCTTTACACGCTGGATTGCGGAGTATAAGTGAGCAATGAATTATTTTAAAATTTAGCTAACCCACTTCGTTGTTTTTGTTTTAAAAAGTATAATTTAGGTGTGAAAATAGTGCCTTTAACAGCCACTTATTTCTGGCTTAGGAGTGTAATCATAGTAGTAAAAGAAAAGTAGCATGACTTTTCTAATTGTTTAAAATAGTGAAAACCAAAACGGGAAGATATTCAGGCTATATTCGCCCTTTTTCATTTGTCATAGACTTGATTGTTATCAATGTACTTTCAGTATACTTGACCGACTTCCCTGTAGATAAGATTTTTTATCCTTTATTTATCAGTGTCAGTTGGTTTGTCATCGCTGCAAACCTTGGCTTTTACGAAGTTTACAGATATACTAAAGTGATATCAATACTAAACTGCGCCTTAAAGCAAGGTGTTTTGTTTACTCTTTTTTGTCTCGCCTTAGCTTTTTTTGATTCGGAAAATTCTAGTTTTAAAAGAGTTGTCCTTTTTACTACGCTATCACTTGCAGTAATTCTAGTCGTTAAATTATGTATTTATTACTTTCTAAAGAAATTCAGAGTTCTTTTCGGTGGAAATTTCAGAACGGTTATTTTATTAGGAACAGCTCAAAGCATTGAACCTTTACAGCATTTCTTTACGGAGAATCCAGATTATGGATACAAATTAGAACGGGTTTTTAATTTTGAAAAGGATAAAACCCGCATTCTAAGGGAGAGTTTTGACTATGTTTTAGAGCAAAAAATAGATGAAATGTATTGTTCGATGAGTGATTTAACGCAAAATCAGATGAATGAGATCGTTTATTTTGCTGATAATAACATGAAGACGTTAAAGTTTATTCCTGATGGAAAGCAAATTCTTTCTCGAAATTTTACTTTTGAATATTACAATTACATTCCGGTAATTTCATTGAGAAATATCTTGTTAGATGATACCTTGAATAAGATAATCAAACGCGTTTTTGATCTTTTGTTTTCGATTGTAGTCATATTTGGTCTGCTTTCATGGTTGAGTATAATTCTTGCAATTTTAATTAAGTGGGAATCCAAAGGACCTTTGTTTTTTATCCAAAAGCGCAACGGATTAAATTATAAAGAATTTAGTTGCTACAAATTCAGATCGATGGAGATTAATGAGGAGGCACATTTAAATCAGGTTTGTAAAAATGATATACGCGTTACTAAAATAGGGCGCTTTATACGCAAGACAAGCATTGATGAGCTTCCACAATTTTTCAATGTATTATTTGGAGATATGTCTGTTGTTGGGCCTAGACCGCACATGGTAAGTCATACCCAAATGTATGCTCTAAAAATTGATAAGTTTATGGTGCGTCACTTTGTCAAACCAGGAATTACGGGGCTTGCTCAAACTAAAGGATTTCGAGGTGAAGTTGAAACCGATGAGGATATTATCAACCGCGTCAAATTTGACATCTTTTACATGGAAAATTGGTCTATTTTATTAGACATAAAGATCATTTTCATCACAATATACAACACTTTAAGAGGTGATAAAAAAGCATATTAGAAATGGAAAACCCACTTGTATCCATAATCACACCCTCTTTTAATTCGGCTAAATTCATTGCAGAAACGATCCAATCAGTCCAAAATCAAACGTATCAGGACTGGGAAATGATTATTGTGGATGACTGTTCAACAGATGAAACGATTTCCATTATTGAAGAAATCGTGAATAATGACAATAGAATTCATCTTTTTCAACTCCAGAAAAACGCTGGAACTGGAATTGCCCGAAATACTGCTTTGGAGAAAGCAACTGGCAAATTCATTGCTTTTCTAGATGCGGATGATTTGTGGAAACCCGAAAAATTAGACAAACAGCTTACTTTTATGAAAGCGAATAACCTTCCTTTCACCTTTTCATTTTATGATTGCATTAACGAAGCAGGCATACCTTTGAACAAAAGAGTAGAAGCGCCTTTGCATCTTTCGTACCAACAGTTGTTTTTTTGTAATTATATTGGGAACCTTACGGGAATCTATGATGTCAATTATTTTGGAAAAATTGCTATTTCCTCAATTCGGAAACGGCAAGATTGGATGATGTGGTTGACTATTCTAAAAAAAATACAATTCGCACAACCTGTTCCGGAAAGTTTAGCGCTGTATCGCATTCGAGAAAACTCGATTTCGGCCTCTAAACTCGATCTGATTAAACATAATTTTTCGGTTTATAGAACGCATCACCGTTTGAATTTAATTGGCGCAACGCTTTGTATGATCGGGTTTTTATTCACACAATTGCTACTCAAACCACGCTATTCTAAAACCATTAAAGCATCGATTTAAACTGCTTTAATTTTCCTCGATTCCTTCTTTCTAAACTATTTTTTCGGATAAATATAAAATTCAAATGCGGTTCGAGATACAATTCAATCGCCTTTTTAATCTTTTTTATTTGTTCCAAATTCAATTCGGCTTCGCTGACATATTCAATTTCGAAGCAGTCTATTTTGGTCTGTTTGATCACAAATTCTTTGACGTTTCCGTCATCCTCAATAATACTTTTTGTGACGTAATAAAAGGTAAGTCCAGGTGATTTTTTCCCGCTGGGCAAAACTGCTACATCATTAGTTCTTCCTATTAATTTTTTCAGAATGGGTTTTTGTAACGTACTTTTTTCATCCAAAATTCCAATATCACCAAGGTCATATCGTATAAAAGGATGCGCTTTATTGAACAAGGAGGTAATGACGATTCGGCCCGAAGTACCATTTGCAACCGCTTTATTATTTTCGTCTAAAATTTCTACAAACAACGTTTCTGAATTCACTTGCCATTCTCCTTCCGTATTCTGAAAAGCAATTAAATCCAATTCTGAAGCACCATATTCATTGACGATAGGAATGCCAAATTGTTTTTCTAAAAGCATTTTATCGTCATCAAAAAGCATTTCAGAAGTTACCATGCAAACTTTCAAACTCGGACAAATTGAAGTTAATACGATGTTTTTCTTTTGCAAAAATTTAGCAAATAAAACAATGGAACTCGTATAGCCATTGATGTAATCGAATTTTTCATTCTGAAATTTTTTCAGTATCTTTTCTAAAACGTCATCCGATAAATCAAAAATGGAAAACCGAAAACGATGGCTTAAAAAATCCTTGAAACGTTCTTTTTTGTTGCTAATAAAATCCATCGGAATTCCATAAAACCGCGCTTGATAGGAAGTATTAAAATCAATTCCGTACCAACCAAAACGGTACATATTTGAAGCCCAAGTCAAGGCATGACAATATTTGTCCTTGGCAAAAATAAACGGAGTCCCGCTGGAACCGGAAGTTTTGTTTACATAACTGTTTTTAACGAAATAGCCTTTTGAAAGTCTTTCCAGTAATGGTTTTTGTAAGTTTTTCTTATTTAGAACTGGTAAATCTTCCCAGTTTTCATAATTTTCTGAACCGACTAAATCTTTATAAAAAGCGTTATTTTGCAAATGAAAATGGACAATTTCCAATTTTTTATTTTGAACAAAAACTTGATGTTCTTTTTCAGAAAAGGCTACAATTTTCCGCAATTCGGCTTTAGCTTCCTTCATAGGAAAGCCATTTAGTCGCAAGGATAAGTCGAATAGTGGAAACATCACGCTACTTTTGAAACATCAAAACGTTTGATGGATTGCAATTCCTCGGCTTTATTTTCCTTTTCTTCTTCAATGTCAAAATCATCTTGAAGACCAAGCCAAAACTTCGCAGAATTGCCAAAATACAGACTTAAACGCAAAGCGGTATCAGCTGTAATTCGTCGGTTTCCTTTAGTAATTTCAGAAATTCTGGTTTGTGGAATTTTCAAATCTTTAGCTAATCTATAGGCTGATATTTCTAAAGGAATAAGAAATTCTTCCAACAGAATTTCACCTGGATGTATGTTTTTTAATTTTTCCATTTTAACGATTTTAATGATAATCTATTATTTCCACAGCAGTTGAATTTCCGTCTTTCCAAATAAAAATAATACGCCATTGATTGTTAATTCGAATGCTGTAAAAATCCTTTAAAGTGCCCTTTAATTTTTCTAATCGGTTAGATGGAGGTATTCTCAAGTCATTCAAATCTTGCGAATTGTTCAGCATTCTTAATTTTCGTCTGCCAATTTTTTGAATTTCTTCCGGAAGAGCAGTTATTTGCCCAAGGTCGTCAGGAGCCCACTTTGTCATTTCGCAGGTATAAGAATGTTTTTTCTTGTGGGATTCAATTGAAGGCTTCCTTACAACAATTCCATTCCATATTTTTTCGGTTTCTTTAGAGCCAAATGAAATTATCATATCTTTAGCGTTACTAACGTTAAAAGTAAGTAAAAAAAATTATTATTTCAACATAAAACGAACTATTTTTGCACGACAACTAAACACAACTACACATGACAATTTTACTACTGGGTTCGGGCGGAAGAGAACATGCTTTTGCATGGAAAATGGTTCAAAGTCCGCTTTGCGACACACTTTTTGTAGCGCCAGGAAATGCTGGAACTGCTTCAATAGCGACGAATGTTGCGATGAGTCCAACTGATTTTGAAGCCATAAAAGCATTTGTAATTCAGGAAAAAGTAACAATGGTAGTGGTAGGACCAGAAGATCCTTTGGTAAAAGGGATTTATGATTTCTTTTTAAATGACACCGAGTTAAAACACATTCCAGTTATCGGTCCATCAAAAATGGGAGCGCAACTGGAAGGAAGTAAAGAATTTGCCAAAGAATTTCTAATTAAACATAACATTCCAACTGCCGCTTACGATAGTTTTACTGCTGAAACGGTGGAAAAAGGATGTGAATTTTTGGAAACATTACAACCTCCGTACGTTTTGAAAGCTGATGGATTAGCTGCAGGAAAAGGGGTTTTGATTATTCAAGATTTGGCAGAAGCCAAAGAAGAATTAAGAAACATGCTGGTGCATCAAAAATTTGGTGACGCCAGTTCTAAAGTGGTAATCGAAGAATTTCTTGACGGAATAGAATTAAGCTGTTTCGTTCTTACCGATGGAAAAAATTACAAAATATTGCCAACTGCTAAAGATTACAAGCGCATTGGCGAAGGCGACACAGGATTGAATACAGGCGGAATGGGAGCAGTTTCTCCAGTTCCTTATGTTGATGCTGTTTTGATGGAAAAAATTGAAACACGTATTGTAAAACCAACAATTGATGGTTTTCAAAAAGATGGAATTCCTTACAAAGGTTTTGTTTTCATTGGGTTGATTAATGTCAATAATGAGCCAATCGTAATAGAATATAATGTAAGAATGGGCGATCCGGAAACCGAAGTCGTGATTCCTAGATTGAAAACAGATTTAGTAGAATTGTTTTTGGCTGTAGCCAATAAAAAACTAGATGAAATTACCTTAGAAATTGATGAAAGAAGCGCCACTACAATTATGGTTGTTTCTGGTGGATATCCGGAGGATTTCGAAAAAGGAAAAGTAATTTCTGGATTAGAGAACGTTCAAGATTCAATTGTTTTTCATGCTGGAACCAAACTGGATAATGGAAATATAGTGTCAAATGGAGGAAGGGTTTTAGCCGTAACTTCGTATGGAAATGATTTTGAAGAGGCCATAAAAAAATCTTACCAAAATATAGACAAGCTACACTTTGATAAGATGTATTTTAGAAAAGATATTGGAAACGATTTAAAATAATTTCCAATTATCGTTCACTTTTTTTTAAATATTATTTTAAGAAAGAGTGAGCGGTAGTATCTTGCTTCTCTGTTCCAGCGTCTTCAAAAATTTTCAATTGTTTGATCCAATACACCATGGCAGAGGCACAAATAATCATGAAAATCCAGTTGATTGTATTAGCAACAAACCAAGAAGATAGCTCTAATGAGCGTAAAAAGTCTAGAGGAGCAAATAAAATATTTACAAATAAGTACTGTATTCCTTCGAAAAATGATTTCATAATGTATAAAATTAATTTTATTAATTGTTTTTGAGGAACTCTGGAAAGTAAAAAGTCTTATTTAGAAGAATCTTTTTGAACTTGCAGGGTTTACTTTTTAAACAAGTATTATATTTACGAACACAAAAGTATAAAATATCCTTATGATAACAAGTGTTTTTAGAAAATCTACACCATTAAATTTTTCATTGGTCTTAATTTTAATGCTGATTTTCTTTTTCCTGTTTCAAATTCAAGATTTATCTTGGACCAATTCCTTTTTATTAATGCTAAGTAAGGGTGGATTACTGTGTCTTTTATTGGCTTCTATCTTCATTACAGATTTTGTAGCTAAAAAGAACGGATTGAGCAAAGACAGTACCTACACGATCTTTTTTTATTTTTTATTGCTGCTTTTTTTTCCAACCGTACTGGATAATTTAAGTCTGATCTTGTCTAATTTCTTTATTTTATTAGCCCTACGCCGATTGATTTCGTTACAATCTTTGAAAGCGTCCAAAGAAAAAATATTTGATGCTTCTTTGTGGATTTTTCTGGCAACATTATTTCATTTCTGGAGTATAATTTTTATTGTATTGGTTTTTATATCTATAATTTTCCATGTTTCTAGAGACTATAGAAACTGGATACTGCCTTTTATTGCTTTTTTTATTACTTCAATTATTTTCTTAGTATATGCTACAGTGTTCAATGTAAACGTGCTAGAATACATAACTAATAGTGTAACGACAAACTTTAGCATTGATTATTTTACTAATAATTATCAAAATGCGGCTTTGTCAATCTATGCTACAATCGCTTTATTTTTTCTAGTCTCTATGTTTGCCACATTATCAGGCAGACCACAACTATTGCATACTTCTTTCAAAAAAATCATTGCTTCTTTTTTTATTGGAGTACTTATTTTCTTGATCTCATCTAATAAAAGCAATGACCTATTAATTTTTACGGTTGCACCTTTAGCAATAATGGCAACTAGTTATATAGAAATACCACAGCTTAAATTAAAGCAAGAGATGGTACTTTCAGTACTAATTATCTGCAGTTTATTTGCTTTTTTTAGCCAGCTATAACTTATTTCCATAGGCAAGATCACCTGCATCACCTAATCCTGGGACGATGTAGCGGTGTTCATTTAATTTTTCATCTAAGGAAGCCACCCAAAGATGACATTGTTCTGGCAAGTATTCCTCTAGATAAGCAATTCCCTCAGGCGCGGCAATCACAACTGCAATGTGAATTTCTTTTGGTGTCCCATTTTCCATTAATTTATTGTAAACAGCAACTATGGATTGACCTGTGGCAAGCATGGGATCTACTAGTACTAAATTTTTCCCATTGATATCAGCGATGGCTTGGTATTGGACTAAAATATCAAAGTAATCGTCATTATTGGGATGATGTCTAAAAGCAGATACGAAACCATTCTCGGCATTATCGAAATAGTTCAGAAAACCCAGATGCAAAGGTAAGCCAGCCCGTAAAATGGAGCATAAAACCAACTGATCTTTGATCTCAGTCGTATTTTTTATGCCTAACGGCGTTTGGATTTCAATGGGTGCGTAATGCAGTTCTTTACTTAATTCATACGCCATTATTTCGCCAATACGCTCAATATTTCTTCGGAAACGCATGCTGTCATTGTGAACATTCACATTCCGTATTTGCCCCAAAAAATGATTAAGGACACTGTTTCCTTCTGATAAATAATGAATTTGCATGGTTGTATATTTGTAATTAAACTTCTAGTTATTTTTTTATGGTATAAAAGTATAAAAAGTATCTTTGTCTTTTAATATATAAAGATATGTTTTCAAAACTAGCGTACTCCGTATTCGAACAAAGTATCAAGGATTATCATCAATTTGATAATGTCGATCAGCCTATAAACAATCCTTTCCCGAAGGATAAATTCGAACATTTGTTATACCACAAAAACTGGATTGACACCGTTCAATGGCATTTTGAAGATATTATTCGGGATCCAAATATCGATCCAGTTGCAGCGCTGACTTTGAAAAGAAGAATCGATGCTTCTAATCAAGAACGTACGGACATGGTGGAATATATTGATAGTTATTTTCTTCAAAAATACAGTCATGTTGTGGTAAAAGAGGAAGCAAAAATCAACTCAGAAAGTCCAGCTTGGGCTTTTGACCGGTTGTCAATTTTAGCTTTAAAAATTTATCACATGAACGAAGAAGCGACTCGTTCTGAAGCTTCCCAAGACCACAGAGATAAATGTCAGGTCAAATTGAATATTTTATTGGAACAAAGATCCGATTTGTCAGCCGCTATAGATGATTTGTTAACAGACATCGAAAACGGTGATAAATTCATGAAAGTGTATAAGCAAATGAAAATGTACAATGACGATGATTTGAATCCTGTTTTGTATCAGAACAAAAAGTAAAAAAATATTTTTTGAACCATTAAGGTATTAAGATTCATTAAGTTCTTCTCTATACCTTAATAGTTTTTAAACAATAATTAATTGTCAACTACTATCAAACATATAGCCGTCATGAGACTTTCCGCAATGGGAGATGTCGCTATGACGGTTCCTGTTTTACGCGCTTTTGTAAATCAGTATCCAGAAGTAAAAATTACCGTTATTTCTAGACCTTTTTTCAAACCCTTTTTTGAAGGTATTTCGAATCTTTCTTTTTTTGCTTTCGATGAAAAAGAACGGCACAAAGGATTTTTAGGATTGTTGCGTTTGTTCCAAGATTTGAAAGGTTTAGAAATTGATGCTTTCGCCGACTTACATAACGTTTTACGTTCTAAAATAATCCGAAACCTTTTTGCTTTAAGCGGAAAAAAAACAGCTTCGGTGGATAAAGGAAGAGAAGAGAAGAAAGCTTTGACGCAAGCCGAGAATAAAGTGTTCCAGCAACTGCCTACGATGTTCGAAAGACATGTGAAAGTGTTTGAACAACTCGGTTTTAATGTTAATTTATCGCATGTAGTTTTTCCTGAAAAGGTAGTTTTAAGTCCGGAGATTTCAACAAT
Organism: Flavobacterium sp. CG_9.1; assembly: GCF_015751645.1. Lineage (NCBI taxonomy): Bacteria > Pseudomonadati > Bacteroidota > Flavobacteriia > Flavobacteriales > Flavobacteriaceae > Flavobacterium > Flavobacterium sp. CG_9.1. The sequence continues at coordinate 697 of NZ_JADOVC010000035.1, read as the reverse complement.
AATTGGAACCAATCATCAGAAACTAATTGGAATTGCACCTTTTGCACAATACGATTCTAAAGTGTATCCGTTGGATTTGATGCAGGAAGTGATTGATCAATTGGCTTTGGATTCAACCCAAACTATTCTGCTTTTTGGCGGTGGAAAAAAGGAAATAGAGCTCTTAAATTCGCTTGCTGCGAATAAAGACAATGTGATTGTTGTTGCAGGAAAAATTAAGTTTCAGCAGGAATTACAACTCATTAGCAATCTTGATGTCATGCTTTCCATGGATTCTGGGAATGCGCATATTGCGGCCATGCTTGGTGTAAAAGTCATTACGCTTTGGGGCGCGACGCATCCTTATGCGGGATTTTCACCTTTTAATCAACCAATGGAAAATGCTTTGGTATCGGATAGAAATGGGTTTCCTAAACTACCAACTTCGGTGTATGGGAACAAGAAAGTAGCTGGTTATGAAGATGCCATGCGAACGATTACCGTTGATACAATTCTTAAGGCACTCTAGCTACAGTTTACATATCCTTGACTGTATTTTCCTTTTGTATGTTTGATGTAATTTTCACGCAATGCTAATTTTAACACTTTTATAACAAATAGGCTTCAGTACATGACAAAAATTATATTTCGCTGTTAGTCAGTAAAATACGAGGTAAGTATTAGGAAAAGAGACCGGTATTTTGTAAATTATAAGATT
>NZ_JADOVC010000034.1:0-39958 GCF_015751645.1 Flavobacterium sp. CG_9.1 | reverse complement strand
CATTCGATTATAAATGATGCTATTGAACCGGTATCGGCTCAAGATGGCGTGCAGGTAATGCAAATTATTGAAGGGGCCATTCAAAGTAGCGCTCATAAAAAGGTAATTGACCTATAAAGTCTACCGCGAATTCGCCAATTTTCTATACTTTTTTATAAATTAGCGAATTCGCGGTAATCATTATGATTTTTTTGACGGAGTTTATCATTCGATTATAAATGATGCTATTGAACCGGTATCGGCTCAAGATGGCGTGCAGGTAATGCAAATTATTGAAGGGGCCATTCAAAGTAGCGCTCATAAAAAGGTAATTGACCTATAAAGTCTACCGCGAATTCGCCAATTTTCTATACTTTTTTATAAATTAGCGAATTCGCGGTAATCATTTTTATAAACAATAACGTTGTATTTTTCCTCAAATGTGTTGTTTTGACACAACCAATCATTGCTTTTTGTAATTTTGACCCATTAAATGCTAAAATAAATCACTTTGATAGATTTAAACTTTTTAGGAAGGTTACGAACAAAAGCCAAGTTAAAGAAATCATATAAGGATGCGAAGATTTCTTATCTAAACCGAATCCGTTGGGCAGTTTCGATGTTTTATTTTGGGATGGGTTTGTGTTTTGCCACCTGGGCCAGCCGAATCCCGGATATTAAAACGACCTTGCATTTAAGCGAAGGTGATTTAGGAAGTATTCTATTCGCATTGCCATTAGGACAATTAGTAATTATGCCTTTTTCTGGGAAATTAGTAACCCGATTTGGAAGTCACCGCATCTTGATATTCTCTCTTTTATTATACGTTTTTAGCATGACCAATTTAGGTTTGGCTGCAGCGGCTTGGCAACTGTCATTAGGATTATTTGTATTTGGAATCTTCGGAAATCTATCTAATATCGCCGTAAACACGCAAGGCGTTTACACCGAAGTACTGTTCAAAAAAACCATCATGTCCTCTTTTCACGGGATGTGGAGTTTTGCCGGATTTATGGGAGCACTCGTGGGATTGGGCATGTTAGCTTTTGAACTCTCGCCTTACACACACTTTCTCATTGTGGCCGGAATCGTATTTTTGATGATGGCGTTCAACTATAAATTTTTAATCAAAGCCAAAGAAATCAAGCAAACAGAAAAGAAAAAGTTATTCTCAAAACCAGATAGTGCGCTGATTTGGTTGGGCGTAATTGGGTTTTGTTGCATGGCCAGCGAAGGGGTCATGTTTGACTGGAGTGGCGTTTATTTCAAAGACGTCATCAAAGCGCCGGGACCATTAGTAATTTTGGGGTACACTTCTTTTATGATTATGATGGCTGGCGGACGCTTCTTAGGAGACGGTCTGATTCAGAAATTTGGTCGAAAAACGGTCTTGCAGATCAGCGGAATTATGATTTCGGCAGGACTATTTACCGCCGTATTTTTCCCGTTTGTCATTCCTGCCACCATCGGTTTTATGTTGGTTGGGTTGGGTGTTTCTACAATTGTACCCACCGTGTACAGTGTGGCTGGAAAAAACCCAAATGTTTCTCCTAGCGTGGCGCTAACGACCGTTTCCAGCGTTAGTTTTCTAGGTTTTTTGATGGGGCCACCTATTATTGGATATATTGCAGAGCTGTCGAGTTTGCGTTTTTCGTTTGCCTTTATTGGTGTTTTTGGGATATTTATTGCCATCATGGTATCGCGTATCAAAGCAATAGCGTAATATTTTTTTCAGGAGCAGCAGCAGTATTTTTTATAAGAAAGTGATCTCCCGCTGTTCGCAGTATCTTTTTTTAAACGCATTTCGTGTTGTTTTCAAGAAGTTCAATTCTCCAAGCGTTTATAAAAAAAGGATACTTGCTACCATCGCGGCTATACAGTTCGTTTGTTTTGCTAAGAACTTTTTCCAAAAACAGGCACCAAAATTACTGTCATAAAAATAATTTACTTGAAAATCAATAGGTTAGTATTTTTTTGTTTACATTTAACATTAGAATTCTTTCATGCGTTAGTACAATTGGATGCTGAATAGTAAATACCACTTTTTGCAGCAGCATCTTTTTTAGGGTTTATACCACTTTTCCAAAATTCACTTTTAGTTATTTAAAGTTGCTATCCTTTATTGGATACCCTTCTTTATGCTTTTAGTTCAATCTTTAAGGATACACTTAAGGGTTGAACTTCTTGCATAAGAGAAAGAAAGCAAAGTTTTTGGCACTGTCAATTTTACTAAATATAACCCCTCATCTGTTGAATACATGAATAAATTTTACATTGTTTTCTTTCTTGTCTTTCAACTTGGAGGTATTAATGCACAAAATAACACTGGAATATTTGGAAAAGTAGTGGATTCCAAAACCCAAAATCCTTTGGGTTTTGTAGTTGTGAGTATTCAAAATTCGTCATTAATGCAACTCACAAAAGCCGATGGTAATTTTAGTTTTGATGCTGTTCCTACAGGAAATATTTTACTTCTGGTACACAGTCAAGGATTCCAAGACGGCTTATATCCCATTGAAATTACCGAAGGGCAAAGGCTCGATTTAGGAACGATTGCGCTCGAAGAAGACCAATCTATTGAGCAACAAAGTAGTATTATCACGCTAATTGAAAGCGATTTTGGCGAGGACAACAGCAGTTCCGAAAGTACTTCTGGACTTCTGCAATCCTCAAGAGATGCTTTTCTGCAAGCCGCTGCCTTCAACTGGGGACAAGCCCGTTTTAGAGTTCGGGGTTTAGACAGCGAACATTCTACGATGATGATCAATGGCGTTGCCATGAATAAAATCTTTGATGGACGACCACAATGGGGCGAATGGGGCGGTTTGAATGACGCGCTTCGCAATCAAGAATTTACACTCGGAACTGCCCCTTCGGATTATACGTTTGGCGGTATTTTGGGAACACAGGAAATTAATACACGGGCTTCTATTTATAGACCGGGCTCCCGAATCTCATTTTCAGGTACGAATACCAATTACAGTTGGCGCACGATGGCAACACATGCTTCTGGAATGAACACAAGAGGTTGGGCTTTTGTAGTTTCGGCAGGAAAGCGCTGGGCACAGGAAGGCTATTTTGAAGGAACTAATTATGATGCGAATTCCTTTTTTATTAGCCTCGAAAAAAAAGTAAGCGAGAAACATTCGTTCAATCTAACCGCACTGTACACGCCCAATTCCAGAGCTAAAAACTCACCAAACACAGCCGAAGTAACGCAATTAACTAACGTAAAATACAATTCCTATTGGGGTTTTCAGGATGGTGAAAAGAGAAATGCCCGCATAAAAACGATAGAGGAACCTACGATGATGCTGAATCATTATTTCAAAATCAACGATAAAGCCAATTTGAATTCGAGTGTGATGTATCAGTTTGGTAAAATTGCCAATAGCAACATCGACTTTCAAAATGCAAATAGTCCAGATCCTGCGTACTACAGAAGAATGCCTAGTTATTACACCTCGCTCTATGCGCGCGATAACGGAGAGTTTTCGGGAGCTTTTACCCCTGATTTCGAAAATGCAGAGAAAAGTAAAGCTGCATTTTTAGCCAATCCACAAATTGACTGGAAGGCGTTGTATGAGGCGAATCAAAATCCTATTTTTGATTCCAATGGCATAATTACAGGCTATGAACCCACACAAAGTAAGTATGTTTTGTACGAAGATCAAGTCCAAGATCAAACGGTGGTTGCCACCACAAATTTAAGTGTGTACTTATCGGAACATATCGCTCTCAATGCAGGAGCGTCTTTTAAGAAAGTACAATCACAGCATTCACAACAGCTTTTGGACTTGCTAGGCGGTTCTTATTTTGAAGATATTGACGCATTTTATGGCGGAAATCAGTCTCAATCTGATTTAAATAATCCAGACCGCCAAGTAGTGGTTGGTGATACGTATGGATACAAGTCTAATTTTTATGCCCATACTTTAGATGCTTTTACCCAGTTTAAGTTTACCTACAATAAGGTAGATTTTTATCTGGCTCAAAATTTTTCAAAGAGTAGCTATCAAAGAGAAGGTTTGTATAAAAACGGTATATATCCCAGCAATTCCTTCGGGAAAAGTGATAAAGTGGCATTTGAAAACTTTGGCTTCAAAGCCGGATTGAATCTAAAAATTTCGGGAAAACAGTTGGTAACTTTCAATGCAGCCCATTTGACGAAAGCACCGTCATTACGCAATACTTTTGCAAATTCAAGAGTGAATAATTCAATTGTTGACGGGCTCGAAAGCGAAAATAACAGCAGTTTGGATGCTAGTTATGTGTACCGATCTCCAAAATTAAAAGCCCGATTAACCGCCTATTATACTTTACTTAAAAATGCCACTCAGATTTCCTTTTATTATGCTGAAGGAATTTTTGATGATGGCGCAGGATATTTGAATACCGATGCTTTTGTAAGTCAGACTTTAACGCAATTGAATAAAAAGAATATCGGAGCAGAATTCAGTTTGGAATACCAACTAAGTCAAACGTTTAAAACTACTTTTTCAGCCGCATTTGGCGAATATACGTATGACAGTAATCCAAAAGTGACGTTGATTAATGATGCGCAAGCTTCAGTGGACAACACGAGTCCGGTTTTCGATTTTGGAACCGCGGCACTCAAAAAGTACAAGCAAGCGGGAATGCCGCAACGAGCCTATTCCGCAGGAGTGGAATACCGAGACCCCAAGTATTGGTGGATTAGCGCCAACATCAATTACCTGACCAATAGTTACATTGATATTTCGCCCATTTCCAGAACCGAAATATTTTACAAAAATCCTGCCAGTGGTTTTAACTTTCCGGAGGCGACAGAGGAACGAGCAGCACAACTGCTTCAACAAGAAAAATTTGATCCCACCTTGTTGCTTAATGTTGTGGGTGGAAAATCGTGGAGAATCTATGGGAAGAATGTTGGAATTTTTGCCAGCATCAATAATGTGCTTGATGTTACCTATAAAACGGGCGGATACGAACAAGCCCGAAATGCAAATTTCAGAGAAAGAAACCAAGATGTTTCCAGCGGCACACCTTCTTTTGGACCAAAATATTTCTACGGATACGGCCGAACGTATTTTGTGAATCTGTATATCAATCTTTAAATTAAAGTATATGAAATCAACATTTTACAGCATCTTTTTATTATTACTAATGCCATTCACCTTCAGTAATTGTGTGACCGATGATATTCCAGCCCCCAAACTCTTATGTACACAACCAGATTTCGTGCCCAATAAATCAGTGGGTGAAGTTCAAGCCACTGCAAATGCTATTGTCACACAATACAAATACGATGATATTATCGAGGCGTATGTAGTTTCCAGTGATGAAGCTGGGAATTTTTTTAAGTCGATTTCCTTTCAAACTTTGGCAACAGCCACAACACCGGCTGTAGGTTTTAGCGTTCCTGTGGATGCTACTAACTTGTATATTGATTATAGATTGGGCAATAAAGTATACATCAAGTTGAAAGACCAATACACCGATGTTTCCTTTGGAGGCATGCGTATTGGAAGCATTTTTGTAAATTCCTACAATGAAGGTGGGGTAGGGCGACTTTCGCAAAATGATTATAAAAAGGTATTGAATGCGTCTTGTACCAATGTAAAAGAGGAAGTTTTATTGCGGTCCTTAGCAATGTCAGAAGCATTAAATGATTCCAATTTGAATACTTTAGTCGAGCTGTCTGACGTTCAGTTTTCAGCGGCTGCAATAGGTCGTAGGTATTTTGAGGAAACCAATAATGTGGGTGGCGCGACCAATTGGGGTTTGCTAGATAAATTAGGGAATCAAGTTTATTTTAGAACCAGCAGTTTTTCTGATTTTGCCACCAAAGTAGTGCCCGATGGCAGCGGTAAAGTAAGAGGAATTTTGACTAAATACGGAACGGACTATCAATTACTTCCCCGATCCGAAAAAGATGTGGTGATGACCGGAAAAGGAGCAGTCCCTTTTTTCTCCGAAGATTTTGAAACAGTAATAGATAAATCGAAATTGAGTTTACCCGCTTGGGCTAATTTGGTTCAAAAAGGAACACTTTTCTGGAAAGGAACAGTATATTCGGGTAACGGCTATGCCGAATTTAACATCACAGGAACTAAAGTTGTTTCGAATGTAGCTTGGTTGATTTCGCCAAAAATTGACATGGATGTTCACACGAAAGAAGTGCTGACTTTTAGAACCGCTCAGCATCATTTAGATGTAGACTCTCCATTAAATGCGTTGGACGTTTACGTTTCAACTAATTTTGATGGGTTGAATGTGACCTCTGCCACGTGGACTCCTTTGGTTATAAAGTTACCCAATCAGGCCACACCTTGGTATCAATTTATAGGAAGTGGCGCCATTGATTTATCTTCGTTTAAAGGCAAAATTAATATCGCTTTTAGGTACACTGGATCGGGGAAAAATTTGGCTTTGGATGGTGCTTTCCAAATAGATGATGTTCAGGTTTTTGGCGATAAATAATTTTTATAAAAGACAAGATTTGAATTCACTATATTTGCCCTTCTTAAAAATATATATTATGAAATCTACTTTATTAGCACTTGTTTCTTTGTTATTTGTTTCTTGTTTATCGGATAACGAAGCATCAAAACCTGTTGATTACACGGTTCAAAACGAAAAAGAAATCGTGGATTACATTGCCAAAAACAATTTAACAGCGACAAAAACGGATTCCGGTTTGTACTATGTGGTTAATGAAGCGGGAACTGGAACTCAGCCAACAGCTTCATCTAATGTAACTGTGGCGTACAAAGGGTATTTTACTAATGGAAATACTTTTGACCAAAGCAATGCTTCAGGAATTTCATTTGGTTTGAACCAAGTGATAAAAGGATGGACAGAAGGTATTCCCTTTTTTAAAGAAGGTGGAAACGGAGTGTTGTTAATTCCGTCTCATTTAGGGTATGGAGGCAATGACAACGGACCTATTCCTGGAGGTTCGGTACTTGTTTTTGATGTCAAACTGATCAAAGTAAATTAGTTTTAGCTTATTATAAAATCAAAAAAGGCTGTCTATATGGGACAGCCTTTTTTGATTTATTACTTTTTGATTTCAATAATGCTTATCGCATAACCGCCACCTGGAGCACTAAGTTGTGCTAGTTTTGATTTGTTGGTTACTGTTATTTTACGAATTGTATACGCTTGCGGATTGGTTTTATAATGCGCATCTTTTGCATCAGCATAAATCGTAGCCTCATATTTTTTTCCTTTTTCCAAGAAATCAAATTTGATGGTTGAGGTACGAGGTGCGTCTCCATTAACATTACCAACGAACCAATTGTTCGTTCCTTTTGCTTTACGGGCTACGGTAACGTATTGACCAGGTTCTGCTTCCAAGTATTTGCTGTCAGACCAATCTATCGCTACATCTTTTATAAATTGAAAAGCATCTAGGAAACGATCATAATTTTCTGGAGTATCAGCTGCCATTTGCAGTGGGCTGTACATCGTTACATATAATGCCAGTTGATTTGCTAGGGTACTATTTACATGGGAGTTGTTGTCCTTATTCATTTTACTCAAATCCATTTCAAAAATACCTGGCGTGTAATCCATCGGTCCACCTACCAAACGGGTAAATGGCAATACGGTTACGTGATTGGGTTTTGACCCACCAAAAGACTGGTATTCTGTTCCTCTTGCGGCTTCATTACCTATTAAATTTGGATAGGTTCTGGCAATTCCTGTAGGACGAACCGCTTCGTGAGCATTCACCATAATTTTATAATCAGCTGCTTTTTCAATCGCATACTGATAGTGATTATTCATAAATTGGTTGTAATGATTTCCACCATTTTCAATGATAGAACCAACATATCCGCTTTTTACAGCATCATAACCGTTGTCTTTCATAAATTGGTACGCTTTATCCAAATGACGTTCATAATTTCGAACCGAACCCGAAGTTTCATGGTGCATAATCATTTTAACGCCTTTTGACTTTGCATATTCATGCAATCCTTTGACATCAAAATCTGGATATGGTGTTACAAAATCAAAAACATAATCTTTCGAATGTCCAAACCAGTCTTCCCAACCTTCATTCCAGCCTTCGACTAAGACGCCATCAAAACCATGTTTAGCTGCAAAATCAATGTATTTTTTTACATTAGCATTGTTCGCACCATGTTTTCCATTAGGTTTTGCTTTAGAAAAATCAGTTACGCCAAGTTGTACCGTTGGAAATTCATCTGTGTACGCCCAAGAGCTTTTTCCAGTAATCATTTCCCACCAAACGCCTACATATTTTACTGGTTTGATCCAGGAAGTATCGTCAATTTTGCTAGGATCATTCAAATTCAAAGTTATTTTTGAAGCCAGAATTTCTCTTGCATCATCACTGACAATTATCGTACGCCAAGGCGAATGATGTGGCGCTTGCATGTATCCTTTGTCTCCTTTTGCATCAGGCGTTAACCAAGATTCGAAAACCATAGTTTTATCATCCAAATTCAAGTGCATGCAGGAATAATCAATTAATGCTGCTTCGTGCAAATTGATGTACAATCCATCCGCTGTTTTTAGCATTAACGAAGTTTGAACTCCTGTAGTAGAAAAAGAAGTTTGGGATACATTGGCCGTTTTTGCTTTTTCAGCCAATCCTCTAATTTCAGATAATTTGGAAGTGGTATAATCGTATTCTTGGGTGTCGTAATCCCCAGGAATCCAAAATGCGGTATGATCACCTGTCATAGCAAACTGGGTTCTTTCCTCCTTAATTACAAAATAAGTAAGGTTTTGTTGCGAAGGAAATTCATAACGAAATCCAAGACCATCATCAAACAAACGGAACCGAATAACGATTTGTCTCTCAGTTTCTTTTTGATTTAAAGTTACTGCCAATTCGTTATAATGATTGCGAATGGAGGCTACTTCTCCCCAAACGGGTTTCCAGTTTTCATCAAATGTGGTTGTTTTTGTATCAACAACCGTAAAGTCGTTCAACAACGATTTTTTGTCATCTTTCAGTTCCAAACCCAATTTACTAGGTTTCACCACCGCTTTATTTTTGTAATTTAAACTGTAACTTGGAGTTCCATCGTTCAGTAAAGCAAATTCCATTACAAATTTTCCGTTTGGTGATTGTAACTTTTGCGATTGTGCAGGGCTAAAAAACGCGAGCCATGCTAGGGCTGTGAAAAGAAATTGTTTCATTTTAAAATATATAAATTAATAATTAATCCAAGTTTGATGTTAGTAGTTCCTTAAGATGCGTTTACGAAATCGATTTATTCCGAAAAAGTAAAAGTAAACCCTTTAGACACTACATATTTTGCTGATTTAAAAAAAGTAGATTTTATTTCTAAAGTAATAATGCAAGTTAATCAAAATCAGACTATTGCAGTAAAAAAGCAATAAAAAAAAGTAGTGAATTTACACGAAGTTCTAATGCAAAGTAATAAAAAGCGACTTAGTTAGCACACTAGGAAGCAGGTGGGCGTATCCCTCCGTAAAAACTGCGGGTCGGGCTTTTGGCTCTATCTTTATTTTTTTAAAGAAAAAAAATAAAGGATGCCGCCGCAATCCCTTACGCAAAGAAATCCATCTGTACTATGAAAATATTTGTTTACGAACCGTTTAGAAACCTCTTAAAATCGTCCAGTAGAATTTTTTTTGTACAGTAAAATGGATCAAAACGACATAATATATTTCTAGCTTCCAATGATGAATAGCAAGAATAGCTTTTTTTTAGTGCAAATGAGTTCCAATGTGCATGACTTGATTTTCAAAATCTTCCCGCGCACCAGCTGCTTTGTTTTTGAGTTGCGAACGGTAATTGTAAATTGTAGAAACGGAATACCGCAGGAAAGTTGCAATTTTTGCACTGTCTTTGATCCCTAACCGAATGAGCGCAAAGATTCTCAATTCAGTATTGAGCAATTCACCTTCTTTACGTTGTGTTGCTTCATCATCAATTAATAAAGCATTAAATTCTGTTATGAATGTGGGGAAAAGTTGTAAAAAAGTGTTGTCGAAAGCAGCGAGAAAAGCAGCGAGTTCATTTTCTACAAATTCTTTTGATTTTACGGCAGTAATCAGGTCATTCATTTTTCCTGACGTAGCCATTACATTCAACTTGCGGCGGTATTCATCTAATTTTCCGATGTAATGGGAACACTGATCCATGTAACGACCAATGTATATTTCCTTTAAAAGGTTTGCTTCGGTCAACGTATAATTCGTATCGTTCAACTTCTCATTGAAGGTGTTTAATTCTTGATTCAATTCGGAGAGCGCATTGTTCGCTAAACTAATTTCCTGCTTGGCTTTGGATAATTTTTTCATTTGTTTAAAAAGTAAAAAAAGCAGTGCTAACAAGAATAAGGACAATATACTCACACTAATTAAAAACAGCATCAATTGAAATCGATTGGTTTCATTTTGCTCTTGATACGCCTCGTTTATAATGGGCAACATCTTCGATATTTCATAGGTTCTTAGGCGAGCATTACAAAAAAGGGCATCTTCAAGCGAGCGTTTGATATAGGTAGCGGCGCGGTCAATGTCTCCGTTTTCATACATTAGAAAAGCCAACGAACGCAACGAAATATATTCTTTTTTGGCCAATTGCAAATCGGAAATAGCCGAAATAGTCAACCATTTTTGCTCCTGCTCAGTATCTTTTTTTTGGCGATACGCCTGCGAAATAATGTAGGCAATAACCGCTCGGTCAGGACTATTATTATTAATCTTCGGGAAATAGTTCAGTAATAAAGTCAGTGTTTCATCGTGTTTTCCATCATCAAGAAGAGTACTAGACTTCGCCATAATGTAAGCACTGGACTGCGGTTTGTAATACTGTAAAGAAGAATCACGGTACTTTTGAGTCAGTATTATATATTTTTTTTTCTCTTGAATGGAGGCGGCGTAATCCGACATGTATCCATAAACGGTACTGTTTACCGTAAGATAATAACCGCGCAATTCAGGTGAAGTCTTGATCTCGATTCGGTTCAATATATCGGTTGCCTCTTTATACATTCCTAAAGTTCCCATGATGGAAGCCAAATTTAATTGGGCGTCATTTAGCTTTTGGATGTCATTCAGTTTTTCTGCTATTTGAAAACTCTTTCGGGCATACATCAATGCCGAGTCGGACTGATACGATTTATACTCCGCATATAATTTTCCGTAAATGGTATATTTTTGAAGATCGGTAGTGGTTTGGGATAACTGTTCCTTTAGTTTGTTGATTTCTAGCTCCTTTTTATTCGAATAAACAGCATAATCAGCTACCGTTTGATCTAATTCCTTCAATAGCGCATCAGAATTATTTTGGGCAAAAAGAAAAATAGGAACCAAGAATGCAATAAGTATTTTCAAAAAGCGATTCATTCAAATGGAATTTAATTGGTGTAAAAATAATTAAAAATCTAGTAAAATAAGTCATTCAAAAGCTTGAGGTTTTAAATTACCGCCAATTCACAACTATTTTTTTGCCACAGATCTCACAGATTGCCAAAGATTAATTTGCTGAAATATCGGTAAATTTTTTAAAGAAACGGCACACGGATAAAACGGATTTATCAGATTTTCACTGATTGTTAGAAATATTGATGATTCTTATCCACTGTGCTAATCTGTGAAATTAGTGGTAAAATTTTCTTTTAAATTTCGAGGTACATCAAGTGGTGGAAAATCCGTTTAATCTGTGCTAATCTGTGGCTAAATTTTAAAGAAATGGCACACGGATAAAACGGATTTATCAGATTTTCACTGATTGTTAGAAATATTGATGAGTCTTAAAATCTGTGAAAATCTGTGGAATTAACGGTAAAATTTTCTTTTAAATTTGACCCATTCATTGGAACAAAAACAATCTGTGGCTAAATTTTTATACTCTTTGCTACATTTTGATGCGGAATAAATTGCTGTAAAACTTTTTAGTTAGCATTTAAAACTATCAATATTTACGGCTTCTAATTTTTTTATAAAGCCATACCTTCATAAGTACAAAGCAAATCATTAAATTTGTAACTTATTCAAAGACATGTTAGAAAAAGAAGTAATAAATTTCGAAAAAACGGCTATTGTAGGTATAGTAACTCAAAATCAAAGTGAAGAGAAGCTTAATGAATATCTTGACGAATTAGAGTTTTTGACTTTTACCGCAGGAGGTCAAGTAGTGAAACGTTTTTCGCAAAAAATGGAACGCCCCAATCCTAAGACTTTTGTAGGAACAGGAAAAATTGAAGAGATCCATCTTTTTGTAAAAGAAAATGATATCTCGACGTTGGTATTTGATGATGAATTATCGCCATCCCAACAAAAAAATATATCTAAAATCATAACAGAATGTAAAATTCTGGATAGAACGCACCTTATTCTGGATATTTTTGCGCAACGTGCCGAAACTTCGTATGCCAGAACGCAAGTAGAACTGGCGCAATGCCAATATTTATTGCCAAGACTTTCGGGAATGTGGACTCACCTAGAACGTCAAAAAGGAGGAATTGGAATGCGCGGACCAGGGGAAACCGAGATTGAAACCGACCGTCGTATTGTTCGTGACCGAATCGCATTATTAAAAGAAAAAATAAAAACTATCGACAAGCAAATGGGCGTGCAACGCGGGAATCGTGGCGCTATGGTACGTGTGGCTTTGGTAGGATATACTAATGTTGGGAAATCAACCTTAATGAATGCCGTTGGAAAAAGTGATGTTTTTGTAGAGAACAAACTTTTTGCAACACTAGACACCACCGTTCGAAAAGTAGTCATCAAGAACTTGCCTTTCTTGCTTTCAGATACGGTAGGATTTATCAGAAAATTGCCAACACAGCTAGTAGATTCTTTCAAAAGTACGCTGGATGAGGTTCGTGAAGCCGACTTGTTATTGCACGTAGTTGATATTTCACATCCTGAATTCGAAGATCATATCGCGTCCGTAAACCAGACTTTATTAGACATCAAAGCCAATGATAAACCCGTTATTATGGTATTTAATAAAATCGATGCTTACAAACCGTTGACCATAGATGAAGATGATTTAATGACCGAAAAAACACCTAGACATTTCACTTTAGCCGAATGGAAATCGACTTGGATGAGTCGAGTAGGGGAGCAAAATGCATTGTTTATTTCGGCCACCAACAAAGAAAATTTCGAGGAATTTAGAGAACGCGTGTACGAAGCCGTTCGACACATTCACATCACCCGTTTCCCTTACAATAAATTTTTGTATCCGGATTATAAGGACGCTGTTGAGAAAGAGGACAAAGACGAGGAAGAAATAGAATAATTTATCCACATAAAGTACACAGCCGTCAGTTCGAGCGCAGTCGAGAACAGAGTTAGTCCAGCAACAGAATCCCTTTTGATATTTTCAAGAGGGATTTTTTTTGGGCATGCCCCAGCTTTCACTGGCGTTACAGCTGGGTCGGGCATTACGTTCTCAATCTCCCGAAAAACCGGGAGGATTTCCACTGCATTCCCTCATGCGAGATTTACGGGATATAATTGCTATTGCGATTCTTAGACTATTTGTAAGAAAAATTTAATATATTTGAAATACCAAGTACAAGCCAATAGCGACAACCTACTCATTTGTGGGTGTATACACGCTATTTTGTAGCGAGTATATACAAGTTAGCAGAAAGTTTACCACAAAAACCTGAAAATGAAGATAATTATTCAACAATTAAGAGAAGAGAAAAACTTAACACAAACAGAACTTGCTGAAAAAAGTGGACTTTCATTGCGAACTATACAGCGAATTGAAGCAGGAAATATTCCAAAAGGATTTACCTTAAAAACTCTTGCCAAAACTTTTGAAATAGAACCTGAAAAATTGACTTATGCTACAAAAATTTCAAAAATAGACAGAGCAAAATTGATTAATCTTTCCTCCTTAATTGGACTTGTACTAACATTTGGAGGTGTTATATTTCCATTAATATTAACAAACAAAACGAGCGACAAAAAAAATAAAGAATTGGGCAAAAATATCGTAAGTGTACAAATTTTATTAGCCTTTTTACTTTCTTTTTCGCTTATCGTAAGTCCATTTATTCAAAAAGGTTTATCACTCAATTATCCACTCTTTCTAATTCCATTACTTTCAATTATTGCTATAAAATTATTGATCGTCATTATAAATGGTATTAGTTTAAACAAAAACAACGATTTACATAAAAAACTAAAAATAAACTACTTATAATTTTAATAGTGAAATTGACGTAAAATTGGCGTATTGGTTTTGCGAAAAAATAGATTTTATAAATCGACTTTTGCAGAAAAGAAATCTTATGAAAATTTTAAAGAAAATTGTGTTCACTATTTTGATTGTTTTGGTTTTAGGTTCACTCGGTGTCTATATTTATTTTGACCAAAAATTCACGCCCGAAAAAAATTATCTAACTGTAGAAAACGAAAGCGGAAATATTCAATTTACTTGGCTCGGAGAAGAAAAGAATGTGCTATTACTACCTATTCAATTCACAAATGACACTATAACTTATTATTTACAATTTGACTCGGGTTCACCTGCAACTGTTTTTTACTCAAATGCAATTAATAACCTAAAACAAATTAATAGAAATCGCGAACGAGCAAAAGCCATATTTTACATAGGAAAAACCAAAATAAAGTCGGACAAATTCCAAATTTTAAATATTGGTAAAGAAGATAATAAAAATGAAAGTTTAAAAATTATTGGGACAATTGGAACGGATATTTTAGAAAACCGTAAAACCATAATCAATTTTAAGGAAAACTATATTTTATTAAATCTATCAAAAGTACCAACTCAATTTAAAGGAAAATTGTTTGATTTTAAATTCAAAAAAAGAAAAATTATCATTGGTGGTTTTTTAAATGGAATTGAAGAAAAATTTTTGTTTGACTCGGGAACAAGCGCTTACGAATTATTGACAAACAAAGAAATTTGGGATAAACTGAAACTTCCAGATTCAAAAATCAATATCGAAAAATCACAATCGTGGGGTAAAGTCTTAACAACTTACACTGCAAATTGCGATCAAAATATTCAATTTAGCGACCAAAAGATAAAATTAACCAATGTTACCTATGTCGAAGGATTTTCACAAACTCAATATTCAATGATGAAATTCTCTGGAATGACAGGAATGTTGGGCAACAAAATATTTTTACATAATAGTTTGTATATTGATTGCACAAAAAACAAAATTGGAATTGAATAAAAAGCCTTAGCTGTTAGCAGAAATTTTATAGAGACGCACCACAGACAAATAACGAATTAAAAAAACAAATGAATATGAGAACATTATCGATTTTACTAATTTCACTATTAACTACAATTAGTATTACAGCACAAGACATTACAGGACAATGGAATGGAGCATTAAAAGTTCAAGGGACACAATTAAGACTTGTGTTTAATGTTACTAAAAATGATACGGATGTAAGCTCTACAATGGACAGTCCAGACCAAGGAGCAAAAGGAATTCCTACTACAACTACAAATTTTGAGAACTCAATCTTGAAAATTACAATTGCAAGTGCAAAAATAGAATATGAGGGAACATTAGGAAAAGACAATATTATAGTTGGCACTTTTAAACAAGGTGGACAATCTTTTCCAATGAACTTATCAAAAGAAGTATTTGAAAAAGAAAAACTTGTAAGACCACAAGAACCAATAAAACCATATTCTTATCATTCAGAAGAAGTATTTTTTGAAAATAATAAAGCAGGAATTAGTTTAGCAGGAACATTGACATTACCCAAAAAAGATGGAGTTTTTCCTGTTGTAATTTTAATAAGTGGAAGTGGACCACAAAACAGAGATGAAGAATTATTAGGACACAAGCCATTTCTTGTTTTATCAGATTATTTAACAAAAAATGGAATTGCAGTTTTACGTTATGACGACAGAGGTATTGCATTATCAAAAGGAGATTTTAAAACAGCAACTTCTGCCGACTTTGCGACAGATGTGGAAAGTGCAATTTCATATTTGAAAACAAGAAAGGAAATTAATAAAAAGAAAATAGGTTTAATTGGACATAGTGAAGGAGGATTAATAGCACCAATTGTTGCAAGCAAATCAAAAGATGTGGCATTTATTGTATTATTGGCAGGAACAGGAATCCAAGGGGACCAAATACTTTTATTACAACAAAAATTAATTGGAAAAGCGTCAGGCATTAGTGATGAAGAATTACAAAAAAATGAAACTGAAAATAGAAAAATATTTGATATTGTAAACAAATCTACAAATCTTGAACAACTAGATAAAGACTTGACAATTTATATTAAACAGTCATTAAAAGACAATCCAACGGAAGAAAAACCAGCAGGAATGAGTGATGAAGATTTTATAAAATTACAAGTCAAACAAATTGCAAATCCTTGGATGCAATATTTTATTAAGTATAATCCTGGACCAGATTTGGAAAAAGTGAAGTGTCCTGTTTTAGCAATTAACGGAGAGAAAGATTTACAAGTGCCATCAAAAGAAAATTTAGAAGCCATAAAAAAAGCATTGACAAAAGGAGGAAACAAAAAAGTAATAGTAAAAGAATTCCCGAATTTAAATCACTTATTTCAAGAATGCAAAACAGGTTCGCCGTCAGAATATTCAACTATTGAACAAACATTTTCACCAATAGCATTAGACGAAATAGCAAAATGGATAAAACAACAAACGAAATAAAAAAACTTATGCTAATAGCTTAGGCTTTGTTGGGCTTGAAAAGCCAACAACGAAACTGCTAGAACTCGTTTGTCCACGTTATCTCGTGCTCGTCTGTGACGAGTACCTACTTAAATTGAAAGACAAATCGTAGCGCTTTTAACGCGGATAATTAAAACGGGAATTAGAGATTATGAAAACAGCAGTTATAGTAACTATGAAGAAGACAAAACTGTTTTCTGTACGTAAAGGCTGAACCTTTGTGGTAATCTTTTTATATAAGCCGCGTTGCAAACGCTTTATTTAGTTCACATTTGTAAGTAGATACTCGTCACAGACGAGCACCAGATGAAGTAAGTAAAATAGTGTTTAGTAATTAATGTAGAATGCAGAAAGATTTATTGGCTAACATTTGTTTTGAGGATTTTTTTACAAAAATTTCAAATATTCAAGGAATTTTTTAGGAGGCGAAACAATTACATTTGCAGAGTTAACAAGTTACTATGAACTTTTAAATTCTAAAGCAGACAGACATGTTGATACAACATAAAAAATTATGAATTTTAATAAAAAAGACAAAACCGAAATATTTGAAAATGCGATTAGTTGGATTGTAATATTTGCAATGTTCGTTTATGGAGCAGCTAAAATTAATCAGTTTGATGGAGCAATAGAAATTGACAAAACTGTTTCTAAATTGACCGGAATGGAATTGATGTGGGCATTTTATGGTTATTCTAAATCTTATGCTTTGACTTTAGGGCTTCTAGAAATAATTGGGGGACTTCTAATTTTGGTCAAAAAAACACGAGTTATTGGTTGTTTATTTGTTTCTACTATACTCTTTAATGTTATTCTTCAGGATATATATTTCGAAGTGCATTTTTCAGCACTTAAAGCTGCTATATTATATCAATTTTTAGTTTTAATTATTTTATGGTTAAATAAGGATAGACTTATTCAAAGTATAAAAATATTGCTTGATTCCACTAAATATGAGCAAACAAAAATGAAGTATTTTGTAAAATTGTTTATTGCTTTTATTCTCTTTGTAGCATTTAGAATCGCAGAATATTATTTAACAATTAAATTTAAATTTTAAACAAAGAAAAGTAACATCCCACTAGCACTCGTTTGTCCACGTACTCTGGTGCTCGTCTGCGACGAGTGCCTACTAAATTTAAAGACAAATCGCAGCTTTTTTAACGCGGATAATTAAAGCGCGAATCAGAGAGACACACTTTAAAACATGATATGAAAAGCATCAATACAATAATCTTCCTATGTTTAGTTCAAATAATTTTTGGACAGAATCGAAACATAATAAATAATCAAGCCATTCCATTTAGTCTAATACAAAAAAAGGATACGATTGATTTTATAGTAATTGACACAAAATTAGACAGAGTAAAACCTATTTTTTTATTTTGTCAAGGTTCTTTACCATTGCCATTATTTGTAAAAACAGCAAAAGAAAAAATATGGATGATTGGTGGTGGAATTACAAATTTTGATCTAGATGAAATCAAGAAAAACTATCATTTAATTGTAATTTCAATGCCAAAAACACCTGTAATTATCGATGAAAAAAATCTAAATGAATCGTATTGCTATATTCCAAACGCTGAAAAACCAGATAAATTTGATGCGGATTATGTCAAGTCTGATTATTTAGAAAATTATGGAAATAGAGCGAAAGCAGTCTTAAAATTCTTGCGAAAACAAAAATGGGTAGACAATTCCAAATTAATAGTTGCAGGGCATTCACAAGGTTCAAAAGTGGCCACTTTAATCGCTTTAAACAATAAAAAAGTAACTAATTTAGGTTTGTTTGGCGCCAATCCATTTGGTAGAATTGACCAAAATATCCGAAATTACAGAAAAAGTGCAGAAAGTAAACAAATGACTTGGGAGGAAGCGGATGAGCGTATTGAAAATACATATAAAATGTTGAACGATTCTTACGATGAAAAAAAATTAAAGGAGAATCCAGATTTATTAGCTTGGAAATCATTTTCAAGGCCATTGATAAATGATTGGTTGAAAATCAAAATCCCAACCTATTTAGCTTATGGAACGAATGATATTGCTTCGGCTTTGTGTGATTTAGTACCTTTATTTTACATTCTAAATTCAAAAACAAATCTGACTTATAAACGATATTTAAATTTAGAACATAATTTTTTTGAAGTAAAAGAAAATGGAAGAGCAGATTATGAAAAAGAACATTGGCAAGAAGTAATGAACGAATTTATTAAATGGACTGTAAAATAACCACCTCTTCTTACACTTTTTTTTTATTAGAACTTCCATGCAGTGAACAACAAATCATAGCGTTTACAACGTTTACAACCACAAAAAAATCCCTTTCGAAACCAAATTTCAAAAGGGATTTCTTCTAAAATAGTGCTAGGTTTAAAACCCGTAATTAACTCCTAATCCAAATACTTCCCGCACCTGAACGGCTTGTATGGAATTATCGTCATAGATTGCTTGTACAGCGACATTAGCCGACAAGTATTTGTTTATTTTCAGAAACAAATTCATCTGGTAATCGACATCTACATTTTGTAGGTTGTCTAGATAGTTGGAATACAAATTCAACCGATTCTCGATAGACACGTTAGCCATGATATTGAACTTGTAATAAGCAGTGATGCTGGCTCCAAATTCAATTCGGCTTGAATCGCCTTGCAAGACCCCAAAAGAAGGACCAAATTCCGTAAAATGAGGGTGAACGATAATTAGTTTTGCTGTCGCAGGAGAAAAATTGACACTTAAGTTATCATTTTTTTTCCAAAGCATTCCGGGTCCCAACTGGAAATAAGCGGGAGAGAAAAAATGTGAAATTTTGGTCATATTTTTATCTAATCCGGTATCCATTTGTGTTTTGAAATTGAAAAACATCGAATAATACCATTGTCCGTTGGCTTTCTTTCCATAAAGCGAATTCAATTCCACTCGGTCATCGGTTTTAGCTATTTTTTCATCGCCTTTTATTTTGGTTAAACCATACGCTAGAATTAGTTTGTTATCCCATACGACATCTCCTTTTTTATAATTGAAGTCGTAATTCAGTCCAAAATTCCCTGCCACATTCGATGTTCCGCCACCGAGCCATTGCTTGTTGTACGCAGATTGATTGAAAAGCAGTGAGATGTTCCCTTTTTTGGTCCAATACTTTATGGTATCTGTGGCTGTTTCTTGGGCGGTTACAGAAAGTATGGTGAACATAAATACGAAAGAAATAGCTATTTTTTTCATGACTTTATATTTTTAATGCTACAATAAAAGTATAAAAAAATCGCAATAAATTAACCTTTCTTTGAAGCTTTGTACAACGGCACAGCTGAACACGCTTCGCCATACATGATACTACGGGCAAAAGGTTGTAAATAATGCGCAGCCAAAACATAAGCGCGCATAGGAACGGGTTTTTTAGCACATCCTTTGATAATTACCGGTTTGTTCTGGTACACGGAAAAGTCCATTTTTGGTAATAGTTCTTCGTATAAAGATGCTTCAAGATCTTCGATCGTTCCATTGATTATTTTCTTTGCAAATGGTGCTAATTGAATTGCAACCAAAATAGATGCCCAAGCCGGGACAATCGCATCGGTGCTGCAATGAATCGCAACATATTGATCTTGATATTGGGACCAATCTTGATTTTTAAGTTCCGCTCTAAAGTCTTTTTCTCGCAGTAAAAAGCCTTCCAAAAGCCATTTTGAGATATCGATTTGCGCCCGAATTCCTCTTGGATAATAATCCTCGAGATCGAAAACTTCCAAAACACTATTGGCTACTTTATTTACAATTTCATCTTCCATACTTTTATTTTATAGATAGCCTTCAGCCTGCAGTGTAAACAGTTGGGCATATAATTGATTATTCTCCATTAATTCCTGATGTGTTCCTGACTCTAAGATCTTACCTTCTTGTAGGACAACAATGCGATCGGCCTGTCTCACGGTGCTAAATCGATGAGAGATGATCACACTAGTTTTGTCCTTAATTAATCCTATAAACCGTTCAAAAACTTCGCTTTCGGCTTTGGCATCTAGCGCCGATGTGGGCTCGTCTAGAATCATTACTTCAGCGTTTTTCATGTAAGCCCTTGCCAATGCAATTTTTTGCCACTGTCCGCCGGAAAGTTCTTGGCCTTTGGCAAATCGTTTTCCCAGTTGTTGCTCGTAACCATACTTTAATTCAGCAACAACTTCATCGGCTAGACTTAATTCAGCCGCTTTCAAAATGCGTTCATTATTGTTAATCTCATCAATCTTGCCGATAGCAATATTTTCTTTTACGGAAAATTCATATCTGAAAAAATCCTGGAAAAGGACTCCAAAGTACTCCTGATAATTGGCCTTATTATATTGGTTGATATTGATGCCGTCTAGCAAAATTTCACCTGATGTAGGCTCGTAAAATCGAAGCAGTAATTTAGTAAGTGTCGTTTTTCCTGCACCATTTTGCCCAACAAATGCTATTTTTTCTCCTGCTTTGATGGTAAAACTTACATCGTTTAATATTTGATTATCACTTTCAGGATAAGCAAAGTAAACATTTTTGAATTCAAATCCGATTTTGATTTTTTCTGGCATCGGAACCTCGTTTTTACTTTTATTTTCTGACGAAATGTCGATAAAATCAAAATAATCTTTGAGGTACAAAGCACTCTCTGATATTCGTGTAAATTTCGAAAAAAAATCGCGCAGACTACTCATTAATCGATTGAAACTCCCGGATAAAAAAGTTAATTCTCCCAATGAAATTCCGCCCGAAAGAACTCTGTAAATTATAAAAACATAAGCGGCATAATAACTGATCGATCCTAAAACATTAAATAAGAACCCATAACTGGAACGTTTTACAACAAGCGATTTATTTAATTTGAAATAGCGCGTTGCAAGGGTTTCAAATCTTTCCACCAGAAAACTAGTTAAACCAAAAAGCTTAATTTCCTTTGCCGTTTTGTCATTAGCACCAATAAATCTAAGGTAATCCAATTCTCTTCTTTCAGAAGTCCAGCTGCGGGCCAGCGAATATTGTTGTTGACTGAAACGGACTTCATTTATAAAAGAGGGAAAAATACTTAAAACTAATAAGATAATTAAATAAGGCTCAAAATAAATCAGTCCCACCACCAGTGAAAATATAGAAATAGTAGTTTGAGCCTGACCTAACACATTCGACATTAAATCAACACGGCCTGCCGTTTGCGTTCTTGCTCGGTCAAGCTTGTCGTAAAATTCAGAATTTTCAAGTAAACTTATATCAATTTCATTGGTCTTTTTAATGATTTTAATCGAACTATTGATATTGTACTGATCTCCAAGAATTCCATCCGTAAGTGAGATTGCACGACCTACCAAATCCGATAATACTACCAGAATGAATTCAATTACTACTGATTGCCAAAGTTCAGAATAATCCTTTTCTCCATGTGTTGTAATTTGGATGATAGCATCAAAAATAAGTTTTCCAACCCATAAAATCGCAACCGGTAACAAAGCAGCAACGATTCTGCACAAAGCAGATGTCAAGAATAACGATTTGTTAGTACGCCAAATTTCTTTGAAAAACCGGGGTATTAAGAAAAGCGAATCAAGAGACGATTTTAATCCAATTTTTTGATCGTTTAACGATTTGGGTTGAGTGCGTGCCATTTTATAGCATTCCCAATTCTAATTTTGCTTCTTCGCTCATTAAATCTTTACTCCATGGTGGGTCAAAAGTGATTTCTACTTCAGCATCTTTTACATGCTCAATTGATTTTACTTTTTCTTCTACTTCTCTTGGTAAACTTTCTGCAACTGGACAGTTAGGAGAGGTAAGTGTCATCAGGATTTTTACTTCATAATCGGTATTGACCATGACGTCATAAATCAGTCCTAATTCATATATATCTACAGGAATCTCCGGATCGTAAATGGTCTTTAATATTTTTACGATTGATTCTCCTAATTCTGTGGTGTCTATTTCTTGTTCCATTTTTTTCTATTTATTTTGTAATTTTTTATTAACATATAAGTCATATAAGTTTTCTTTTAAGTAAAAGGAAAGTGAATTTAAGTTTTTATAAATTATTGACTTGTATGACTCCTATGTTTAAATCGTTTTTTCTATTAAAGTTTTTTATTCAGTGTTTGCAAATTTTTGACTTATGTGTTTAAATCATTTTTTCTATTCATCTAGTTTACGATAAAACTCGTTTACCAAAGTTTTTTGGCCTTCAAAGAAAATGTTTTTTACATTAAAGTTAATTAACAAACCTATAGGTGCATTTAATAAATTCATATAAGTAAGTAATTGCGCTTCAAAAATAGGGTTTATTTCGTTTACCGATTTTAATTCAACTACGAGAGTGTTTTCTATAGATAAATCACATCTTAATTTAGATTCTAATTCATGTCCTTTATATTTTAAAGGGACCAGTAATTCAGAAGAATAATTTATTTTCCGTAATTCTAATTCTTTTTTTAGGCATTGGTGATAAACACATTCCAATAGACCAGGACCTATACTTTTATGCACTTCAATTGCTGCTCCATTA
Organism: Flavobacterium sp. CG_9.1; assembly: GCF_015751645.1. NCBI lineage: Bacteria > Pseudomonadati > Bacteroidota > Flavobacteriia > Flavobacteriales > Flavobacteriaceae > Flavobacterium > Flavobacterium sp. CG_9.1. The sequence goes on along the minus strand of NZ_JADOVC010000034.1, from coordinate 16,799 downwards.
ACCTGATACACTAAATCCTTAAGATAACTTCTCGTTATGTTCATTATTGTCAAGTTTAGATTATACTAGGTTAGTGTGTGTTTATCATAATTAAAAAACTTATATGACTTATATGTTTAAAACAATTAATTCTTCGCATTGAACGCCAAAGCATACATTTTTATATTCTTGATCATTGAGACCAATCCATTGGCGCGTGTAGGCGATAAATGTTCTTTCAATCCTATTTCGTCAATAAAACCCAGATCAGCTTCCAGAATATCAGACGCTTTTTGATTGGAGAAAGTCCGAATCAATATCGCAATAATTCCTTTGGTCAAGATGGCATCACTATCAGCGGTGAAAACAATTTTATCGTCTGTTTGTTCCCCTTGTAGCCACACTTTCGATTGGCAGCCTTTGATGATATTATTTTCGGTTTTGTATTCTTCTTTGATTAGCGGCAGTTTCTTTCCTAATTCGATGATGTATTCATACCGTTCCATCCAGTCGTCAAACATGGAAAATTCATCAACGATTTCGTCTTGTATTTCTTTAATTTTCATAATTAGCTGATTTTGTTTCCGTGTTACTCTTTTTTAACAAATGAATTTATCTTATCAACGAATTTCTTTATTTCCTTTGGCGGAAAGCCATGATCAAAATCTGTTGTTTCATAGATTTTGTCTTTGTAATTGATTTTTAAGTTGGCGATAGCCGCACCATCATGAAAACGCTTTTCAGTTGGTGCTTTCAGTTCGGATAACCGATCTAACTCTAACTCTTTGAAACAAGCCACAACTTCTTTCCAATCGGCATCACTAATTTTTATGGGTGCCGCTTTATCATTTCCATCTCTGTCTTTAGAAACAGTGATTGTCTGATTTTCTAGGGTGATTTTTTGATAAAAACCTCTGGTATTGGCGGTGTATTCAATTACGGCGTTTTGCATATCTTGAGCCTTAGCACTATCGCAACCGTTGCCTAAGAAAATGGTAAGGAATAAAATAGATAGTATTTTCATGTGACTTTAATTTTGGTTTTTAAGATAACATAAGCTGCGCTTTTTTAACTGCCGCTACCATGAGATCAATTTCTTCTTTGGTATTGTAAAAAGCAAATGAGGCTCTTATCGTACCAGGAATGTTAAAGAAAGTCATGATAGGTTGCGCGCAATGGTGTCCTGTGCGTACCGCTATTCCTAATTTGTCAATTATTGTACCAATATCATAAGGATGAATTCCTTCGATGTTAAACGAAATTACAGAAGTTTTTTCTTTGGCAGTGCCAAAAATTTTCAACCCTTCAATTTCTAGTAAACGTTTGGTACCATAGTCTAGCAATTCTTTTTCTTGCTGTTGAATATTGTTAAAACCTACTTCATTCATATAATCAACTGCAGTTCCTAGGGCAATTCCCCCAGCAATATTTGGTGTTCCGGCTTCGAATTTATGGGGTAATTCCGCATAAGTTGTTTTCTCGAAACTCACTTCCTTGATCATTTCTCCTCCACCTTGATATGGCGGTAATTTATTCAACCACGCTTCTTTCCCGTATAAAATTCCGGTTCCCGTAGGTCCGCAAATTTTATGACCTGAAAAAACATAAAAGTCACAGTCCAGTTCTTGGACATCTGGTTTCAAATGTGGAACGGCTTGCGCTCCATCAATCAAAATGGCAGCTCCCACTTCATGTGCTTTATCAATCATGTATTTAATAGGATTGACAGTCCCAAGGGCATTAGAGATATGATTAACCGTTACGATCTTTGTTTTGTTTGAAAGTAACGCGTCATATTCGGACATGATTAATTCGCCTTCCTGATTCATAGGAATTACGCGTAAGACAGCTCCAGTTTTCTCACATAACATTTGCCAAGGCACGATATTGCTGTGGTGTTCCAAGGCGGAAACCAAGATTTCATCACCTGGTTTCAAGATAGCAGCAAAGCCATTGGTGACTAAATTAATTCCGTGTGTAGTTCCCGATGTAAAAAGTACTTCGTGAGCGAATTTCGCATTGATGTGACTTTGAATTTTACCACGAGAAGTTTCATACGCATCGGTAGCCAATTGGCTTAATGTGTGAACACCGCGATGAATGTTGGCATTAATCTCTTGATAATATTTTGATATCGCATCAATCACTACTTGTGGTTTTTGCGAAGTAGCTCCATTATCGAAATAAACTAATGGTTTTCCATTTACTTTCTGAGTAAGTATGGGAAAATCGGCTCTGATTTTATTTATATCTAGCATAATTATTTAGAAAAGTTCTAAATACAAAAGTAGTGAAAAACCAAATCGTTTTAGCCACGAATTCACTAATTTTTATGCTTGTTTCTTATGCGTTTATAGAATTTTTTTATTGAATTAGTAATTGGATATTTTATTAAATTGCAATTAATTAATTCTGTAGTCAAAATGAAAAAATTCTTTAAGTTCGTTGGTTTTGCCGCTGTTATCGGAATGTTTTATTTAGGGTTCACAACCTATCCAAAACTAGATTTAATTTCTGGCTTTTCAGCCAAAAGTATCGCTTCAGGACATTTTATTGATCATCGTTCGCAAGGCATGATTGAAAAAGGGGACAATGATATTGATATGATTGACTTGGCCAACAACACAATTGAAGATGCGGGACAGTTTGCCGTTGCCTCAGTTTATGGTTTGAAGGAAAGAAAAGCGATTTACCGTAAAGGATTAGGAGCCACTTTGATCAACGATGATTTTGATGTTTCAAAACCGTATTTGATTCCTAAACGAAGTTTACCTAACAACACAATTCCTTTCCCTTACGGAAATAAAGAACCAAAAGATACGGTTTTTGCCAATATTGACTATGCTAAATTGAATGCGGCTGTCGCCAATGCCTTCGATACAAAAGGAGCAGTAAATAAAAGAACGCGTTCGCTACTGGTGATTTATAAAGACAAAATCATTGCTGAAAAATACGATACTGGTTTTGATAAGAACAGTAAAATATTAGGTTGGTCGATGACTAAAAGTGTTACGGCGACGCTGTTTGGCGTTTTAGAAAAACAAAGAAAATTTGATGTTGATACACCAGCTCCCATTCCAGAGTGGGCCAATGACAAACGGAAAATCATAACTACAAGTGATTTGCTCCACATGAATTCTGGTTTACAGTGGGTGGAGAATTACAGCACAATCTGTGATGCTACTAAAATGCTCTTTCAAGCAGAAGATATGACGCTTTCCCAACTAGATAAACCAGTGGAACATAAACCCAACACGCGGTGGAATTACTCTTCAGGAACAACCAACCTGCTTTCTGGAATTTTGCGAAAGCAATTCAAAACGCATCAGGAATATTTAGATTTTTGGTACACGGATTTGATCGATAAAATAGGGATGAACTCTATGGTAATTGAAACCGATATGGCAGGAAATTACATCGGTTCTTCCTACGGTTGGGCTACCACGCGCGACTGGGCAAAGTTTGGATTGTTGTATTTACACGAAGGCAATTGGAACGGCGAGCAAATTTTTAACGAAGGTTGGGCTAAATATACAGTAACTCCCACGAATACGTCAGACGGAAGATACGGCGGACACTTTTGGCTTAATGCTGGCGGATATTTTCCCGATGTTCCAAGAGATATGTATTATTGTAGTGGTTTTCAAGGTCAAATGGTTGCGATTATCCCGTCACTTGATTTAGTAATCGTACGAATGGGATTGAAAGAAGAGTCTAATTTTGATTTTAATGGAATCCTGAAGGGGATAATTGAAAGTGTGAAGAAATAATTTTAATGATAAAGAATAAAGTTTTACAATCAGTTTTAATGATAATTGGAGGTTGGTTTTTAGGGGGTTTAGGTTATTCTACGAATCTAGGGTACTCAATAATAAATGCATTTTGTTTTTTTGGAGGTCTTGCACTATTGTTCTTAGGAATTATCATGTTTATTATTGCAGTAAGAGACTAAAATTAACCGCAAAGGGCACAAAGTTTAGTAAAAACCTTGTGCCCTTTGCGTCAATCTTAGCGAACTTTGCGGTTAAAAACTTAACTACAAATCAAATCCCATTTTCACACCTAATTTTGTAGCGATAATTTTGGTGATTCGTTGTTTTAATTCCGGTATTTTGATGTTTTCGATAACGGCATTCGAGAACGCATACATCAACAACGCTTTGGCTTCTTTTTGTGGAATTCCACGTTGCTGCATATAGAAAAGCGCACTTTCATCTAATTGTCCAACCGTGCAACCATGAGAACATTTCACATCATCTGCAAAAATTTCCAGTTGAGGTTTTGCATTTATGGTCGCTTTATCGCTCAATAAAATATTGTTACTTTTTTGGAACGCATTTGTTTTTTGCGCTTCTTTTTCTACGTACACTTTTCCGTTGAAAACTCCCGTAGAACGATCTGAATAAATTCCTTTATAGTCCTGAAAACTTTCGCAGTTTGGAGTGGAATGTTTCACAAGCGTATAATGATCTACGTGTTGTTTTTCGCCAATGATAGTGATTCCGTTTAAGGTACTTGTCAATCTTTCGCCAAAATGATAGAAATTTAAGTTGTTTCTAGTCAAATTTCCTCCAAAAGAAAATGTATGAACTGAAACGTGACTTTCCTGTTTTTGGGAAACATAGGTGTTGTCAATTAAATTCGCTTCAAGTGTATCATTTTGTATTTTGTAATAATCAACGATAGCACGTTTTTGAGCAAAAATCTCCGTAACGGAATTCGTTAACACTGGATTTTCATTCAGGCTTTGATGACGCTCTATGATTTGAACATGAGAATTCTCACCAACAATAACCAGATTTCTTGGCTGCACCAGTAGCGCCGCTTCGTTTCCTGTAGAGAAATACATGATTTCAATAGGTTTGTCTGCTACTTTGCTTTTCGGGATGTTGATATACGCACCTTCCATGGCAAAAGCGGTATTCAACGAAGTCAAACTGTCGTCTTTGTTAGCGATTTGGTTAAAATAAGCGTCAATAACCATCTTGTATTTTGGCTTAGTCAATGCTGATGACATTAGGCATACGTCAATTCCTTCATGCGTTGTTGCTGATAAATGGGAGCTGAAAATACCATCAATAAACACTATCTTATAGGTGTCTATCTCGTGTAAAAAGTATTTCTTTACATGATTGAATTCAATTGCATTTTCTTTTTTTGAAAAAACGGTAAAGTCATTTTTTAAGATGGCGTTTAACGAGGTATATTTCCAAGATTCGTCTTTTTTGGTTGGGAACCCTTTATTTTCAAAGTTTTTTAAGGCAGCTGTGCGTACATCATGAAGTTCTGAATGAACATCGATGCGTTCTTCAAAAGCCATAAAAGACGATATTAATTTTTCTTTTAATTCCATTTTTGTTTCTTGTTTAAAGTTTAAGGTTCAAAAGTTTAAAGTTGATGATGTGAACTTTAAACTTTTGACTTTAAACAAATTTTAAGCTTCTTGTTCTTGTTTGATCCAATCGTATCCTTTTTCTTCTAGCTCTAAAGCCAAAGAAGCGTCTCCAGATTTTACAATTTTACCGTTGAGTAAAACATGAACAAAATCAGGGACGATATAATCTAATAAACGTTGGTAGTGCGTAATTACTACAATGGCGTTTTTGTCGCTTTTTAGTTTGTTCACTCCGTTTGCTACAATACGCAAAGCATCAATGTCTAATCCAGAATCGGTTTCATCAAGAATAGCCAATTTTGGTTCTAACATGGCCATTTGGAAAATTTCATTACGTTTTTTCTCTCCACCAGAAAAACCTTCGTTTAGAGAACGAGACAAAAATTTACGATCGATTTCTAATAATTCTGATTTCTCGCGAATCACTTTCAACATTTCGTTTGCAGGCATTTCTTCCAGACCGTTTGCTTTACGTGTTTCGTTGATTGCCGTTCTCATGAAATTAGTTACTGAAACTCCTGGAATTTCCACTGGATATTGGAACGAAAGAAAAACACCTTTATGTGCTCTTTCTTCAGGAGCTAATTCACTAAGATCTTCTCCGTCTAAAGTGATTTCACCGTCGGTTACTTCGTAGTTTTCGTTTCCTGCAATGATTGATGCAAGAGTACTTTTTCCAGCACCATTTGGTCCCATTATCGCGTGAATTTCTCCCGCTTTTACTTCAAGGTTGATTCCTTTTAATATTTCTTTATCCCCAATTGAGGCGTGTAAATTTTTTATACTTAACATTTGTTTCTTTGGTTTAAAGTTTAAAGTTTAAAGTTCTCGTGTTTACTGAAACTTGGTGCCTTTAAAATCTTTCTTGTTTAAATATGATATAAAATTGTTTATTTTTCCGCTTAAATTTTCAAAATCTGTTTTCAAAATTTCAAACTTTTCATCACTGATATAATTGTAATCTTAAACGCGATATAATTGCGACCTTGTTTCTCCAGCGGATCCTTTTGCGATAGACAAAAACTGTCTAAATTCTAGATTTCCATTTCTTTCAAATCCTTCAGCAATGTTATCCATTACTGAGCCAGATGATGCTTTTATTTGATCTTTAAATCTGAAATCATTTTTTAAATCTGATTCTACAGCAATAATATGAATTTCTTTGGCCAGTCGTCGAGCTTCTTTCCAAATTTCTAAATCTTCAAACTTAGTTATTGTCGCCATTCATTTTTGTATAAAGTTTTTCTTTGTTTAAAGTTACCAATAGATTCCGGTTACACAACCTTAAACTTTAAACTTTAAACAAATTTTACCCTACCGAACCTTCTAACGAAATTTCTAATAATTTTTGTGCTTCTACTGCAAATTCCATTGGCAACTTATTCAATACATCCTTACTGAAACCGTTTACGATTAAGGCAATTGCTTTTTCGGTTGGAATTCCACGTTGATTACAATAAAAAACTTGGTCTTCGCCTATTTTACTTGTCGTAGCTTCATGTTCTATTTTGGCTGTAGGATTTTTGCTTTCAATATAAGGGAACGTATGCGCGCCACAATTGTTTCCCATTAATAAGGAATCACATTGCGAAAAGTTTCTTGCGTTATCAGCGTTTGGAGAAATACGCACTAAACCACGGTAACTATTTTGAGATTTTCCAGCAGAAATTCCTTTAGAAATAATAGTCGATTTAGTGTTTTTACCTAAATGGATCATTTTAGTTCCCGTATCGGCTTGTTGGAAATTATTAGTGACAGCAATCGAATAAAATTCTCCTGTTGAATTATCTCCTTTTAAAATAACAGAAGGATATTTCCACGTTATCGCAGAACCGGTTTCTACTTGTGTCCAAGAAATTTTTGCGTTTTTCTCGCAGATTCCTCTTTTAGTTACAAAGTTGAAAACACCACCTTTTCCTTCTTTGTTTCCAGGATACCAGTTTTGTACCGTAGAATATTTGATTTCGGCATTGTCTAAAGCAATCAATTCTACGCAAGCAGCATGTAATTGATTTTCATCACGACTTGGAGCAGTGCAACCTTCTAAATAACTTACGTAACTTCCCTCATCAGCAATGAGTAAGGTACGCTCGAACTGTCCTGTTCCTGCTTGATTTATTCTAAAATAAGTAGAAAGTTCCATTGGACAACGGACACCTTTTGGAATATAGCAAAAAGATCCATCAGAGAAAACAGCTGAGTTTAATGCTGCGTAAAAATTATCTTTTTGAGGAATAACAGATCCTAAATATTTACGCACTAATTCTGGATGTTCTTTGATGGCTTCAGAAATACTCATAAAGATGATTCCTTTTTCGCCTAATGTTTTCTTGAAAGTTGTCGCTACTGAAACGGAGTCGACTACGATATCCATAGCCACATTATTCATCATTTTTTGCTCATCGACAGAAATACCTAACTTTTTATACATTTCTAAAAGTTCGGGATCTACATCGTCCAATGTTTTATTGGGATCTACCGCCTTTGGAGCTGAATAATAGGAAATAGCCTGAAAATCAGGTTTAGTATAGTGTACATTGGCCCATTCCGGCTCGGTCATTTGCTCCCAAGCACGAAAGGCCTCCAGACGCCAATCGGTCATCCATTGCGGTTCTCCTTTTTTGTGCGAAATTGCGCGAACGATATCTTCATTTAAACCAATAGGAAACGTTTCTGATTCTAATTCGGTGTAAAATCCGTATTCGTATTCTTTAGTTTCGAGTTCGATTTTTAAATCGTCTTCTGTATATTTTGACATAATTTTATTTTTTAAAACCATTAAGACTTAATTTACTTAATATCTTAATGGTTTAAATCTTTTTTATTTGGTTATAGTGAAAATGATTCCCCGCAACCACATGTTCTATTGGCATTTGGATTGTTGAAAACAAACCCTTTACCATTAATTCCTCCTGAGAATTCTAATACTGTTCCGGCTAAATAAAGGAAAGATTTTTTTTCGACTGCGATAGTAATATCGTTGTCTATAAAAATTTTATCGTCTTCGTTTTTTGTTTTATCAAATTTTAAATCATAAGATAATCCAGAACATCCGCCGCTTTTTACACCAACTCTTACGTAGTCGATTGCAGCATCAAAACCATCATCTTTCATTAAATCGATGATTTTTTTTCTTGCTGTGTCAGAAACTTTTATCATAGCTTATATTGATTTTGTCTAAATTAAGGACAAAGATAGTGCATAAAAAGCTTTTTCCATAATTCATAACAATTTTATAACTAATCCTAAAATAGAAAAAAGCTATTTGATTCGACTAAAAGGATTTGAATTCCTTAACTTTGGCTCCTATCAAAAAACACAAAATATATGAAATTATATCCCATAGAAACCGGAAATTTTAAATTGGATGGCGGCGCCATGTTTGGTGTGGTGCCAAAAACAATTTGGAGTCGAACCAATCCCGCCGACGAAAACAATTTAATCGACATTGCGGCTCGTTGCTTGTTGATTGAGGATGGCAATCAATTGATTTTGATTGATACTGGTATGGGGAACAAGCAGTCCGATAAATTTTTTGGGTATTACTCGCTGTGGGGAACCCATTCGATGGATAAATCATTGGCAAAATATGGTTTTCATCGGGATGATATTACAGATGTTTTTATGACGCATCTGCATTTTGATCATTGTGGGGGAAGCGTGCAATGGAATGCAGATAAAACCGGTTATGAAGTCGCATTTAAAAATGCTAAATATTGGTCTAATGAAAATCATTGGGAATGGGCTACTAAACCTAATGTTAGAGAAAAAGCTTCTTTTCTCTCTGAAAATATTTTACCAATGCAAGAAAGTGGGCAATTGAATTTTATAAAAAGACCAGAAGGCGACTTTCTCTCGATCTCTGAGTTGGGGTTTGGCATCTTCTTTGCTGATGGACATACCGAGAAACAAATGCTTCCACACATTCAATATCAGGATAAAACGATTGTTTTTTGTGCTGATTTGTTGGCAACAGCCGGACATATTCCCATTCCTTACGTAATGGGCTATGATACCAGGCCTTTATTAACCATGCCAGAGAAGGAAAAATTCATGAATGCTGCCGCGGATCACAATTATTATTTGTTCTTAGAACACGATGCACATAACGAAATCATTACAGTGGAACGAACGGAAAAGGGAGTCCGTTTAAAGGAACGTTTTTCCTGTAATGAAATCCTAACATAGTGTTAAGGAGGGCTACAGTTGTAACAAAAAAAATTATTTTAGACAAATATTTCAAAAACTTAATATAAATCCAATGAATACCATTAAACCTATTTACATTTCTGCTTTTGCCTTTTTGGTATTAGTAGGATGCGGAACCTCAAAACAAGTAGTAAATACTACTGGATTAGTTGCCATAACTGCTCCTTTGAACATTGCAAAAAAAGCGCCAATTAAGGAAAATGACCTACAACGCTGGAGTCATTTAGATATTATAACGGATACCATTCCAGGGATGAGCGTTGATAGAGTGTATGCTGAATTATTAAAAGGTAAAAAAGGCGTGCCCGTTATTGTTGGAATTTTAGACTCGGGTGTCGACATTGAGCATGAAGATTTAAAATCGGTGCTTTGGACCAATACCAAAGAAATCGCTGGAAACGGAATTGACGATGACAAAAATGGATATATCGATGATATCCACGGTTGGAATTTTCTTGGTGATAGTACCAAAGAGAATTTAGAATACGAAAGAATTGTAAAAGACAAAACCTTAGTCGATGAAGCGACATATCAAGCTGCAAAAGCGCTGAATGACAAGAAAGTGGCTGATGCTGTTGCCGGAAAAACACGTTCAGAGCAAATGTTAGAAGCTATTGTTACGGGAGATGCTGTTTTGGTGAAACATTTTGGTAAACCGGTTTATACTATTGAGGAGGTAACTGCAATTGTTTCTCAAGAGCCTGCAACCCAAAAAAGTAAAGCGACGATGCAACAAATGCTTTCTTATGGTTTGCCAATAGCAGATTTGAAAGTTGCTGTTCAAAAACAATTAGACGAACAGGTTGCTCTTATTAATGGCGATCATCTTAAAACAGACTACCGTAAAGTGGTAGGTGATAATCCAAATGATATTACGGATACAAAATACGGGAACAATAATGTGATGGGACCAGACAAGAACGAAATTCTTCATGGAACACATGTTGCCGGAATTGTAGCTCAAACTAGAAACAATGCATTAGGTGGAGATGGAGTTGCTAATAATGTTCAAATTCTTACGATTCGTGCCGTACCAGATGGTGATGAGTATGATAAAGACATTGCACTTGGAATTCGTTATGCAGTTGATAATGGTGCCAAAGTGATCAACGGAAGTTTTGGAAAAAGTTTTTCTCCACACAAGCAATGGGTTTACGATGCTATAAAATATGCGGAGAAAAAAGATGTTTTGTTTGTTCATGCAGCTGGAAATGATGCTAAAGACATTGATTATGCAGAAAATTTCCCTAATGATTCTGAGGATAAAGTAACCGAGTTTGCTGATAATGTACTTACAATTGGTGCGTTAAACTATGAATACGGAAATAAGGTTGTAGCTCGTTTTTCTAATATTGGAAAAATTAATGTAGACGTTTTTGCTCCTGGAGTAAAAATATATGCTACCACACCAAACAACACTTACAAGTACTTACAGGGAACATCTATGGCCGCACCAAATGCTGCGGGAGTTGCTGCATTGATCCGTTCGTACTATCCAAAATTATCTGCTAAACAAGTTAAACATATTTTGATGGATTCAGGGATTGCCATTTCTACAGATGTTATTGTGGGTGGAAAAGCAACAGATACACGTTCATTTACTACTTTATCTCAATCAGGAAAAATCGTAAATGCTTACAATGCTTTTTTGATGGCAGAAAAAATGTCTAAATAATATTTAATGCATTCTTTATATGGAAGGACAATTTGTCCTTCCATTTTTATTTAAATCAAACATGAAAAAACTACTATTATTTTCTTTTCTTACTTTAAGTTTTGGAAGTCTATGGGCTCAAAACACAGGATATTGGCAACAGCACGTAGATTACAAAATGGACGTGACTATGGATGTATCCACTTATAGATACAAAGGCACACAGGAACTGGTCTATACTAATAATTCTACTGACACTTTAAAAAAAGTGTATTACCACCTTTATAACAATGCTTTTCAGCCGGGAAGCGAAATGGATGCCAGAATCCAAAACATAAGAGATCCAGATGCTCGAATGGTCAACAAGATTAAAGTTGGTCCAAATGAAAGGAAACAAAGCCGAATCAAAATGTTGAAACCTAACGAAACAGGGTATCTGAACATTACTGATTTTAAGCAGGATGGAAGCACTGCCTCGGTAGAAACTATAGGAACGATTCTGGAAGTTACTTTGGCCAAGCCAATAGCGCCCAACTCAAAGACTACTTTTACTTTAAATTTTGATGGTCAGGTTCCAATTCAAATTCGTCGCTCTGGAAGGAATAATGCCGAAGGAGTCGCGCTTTCCATGGCACAATGGTATCCAAAAATGGCCGAATTTGATTTTGAAGGGTGGCATGCTGATCCCTATATCGCTAGAGAATTTCATGGCGTTTGGGGAAATTTTGACGTCAGCATTACAATCGATAAGGATTACGTTTTAGGAGGTACTGGTTATTTGCAAAACAAAAACGAAATAGGTCACGGGTATCAAGATTCAGGCGTTGTCGTAACTGTTCCTAAAAAAGCAAAAACGTTGACGTGGCATTTTAAAGCGCCAATGGTTCATGATTTTACTTGGGCTGCAGATAAGAACTACATTCACGACATTGTACAAGGACCTAACGGCGTTGACTTGCATTTTTTGTATAAAGACAATCCAAAATACATTCAAAACTGGAAAAATCTGCAACCAAAAACGGCTCAGTTAATGGAGTTCTATAACAAAACGGTTGGCGATTATCCCTATAAGCAATATTCTGTGATTCAAGGGGGTGATGGTGGAATGGAATATGCCATGTGTACCTTAATTTTAGGACAAGGAAGTTTTGATGGATTATTAGGAGTAACTGCTCACGAAATGGCACATTCTTGGTTTCAGCATGTCTTAGCTAACAATGAATCAAAACACGGGTGGATGGATGAAGGATTCACCTCTTTTCTAGAAGACCTGGGAATGAATGAAATAGCCGATAAAAAAGTAGAAAATCCATTTACGGGGGCGTATGCAGGTTATTTTTCAATGGTGAATTCCGGTAAAGAATTACCGCAAACTACACATGCAGATCGTTTTGACGAAAACAGAGTGTACAGCATCACTTCGTATAGTAAAGGAGAACTTTTCCTAACACAGTTAATGTATTTAATAGGAAAAGAGAATCTAATGAAATCCTTAAAAAAATATTACAGCGATTTTAAATTCAAGCATCCTACACCTAATGATATCAAAAGATCAGCGGAAAGAGTCTCTGGAGCAAACCTCGATTGGTATTTAACGGATTGGACACAAACGACCAACACAATTGATTATGGGATTAGAGAACCAAGAGCTATTGGAGATAAAACGATTGTTACTTTAGAGAGAATAGGCAGAATGCCAATGCCTCTTGATTTGTTAGTGGAGTATACAGATGGAACAATGGAAAGTTTTTATATTCCCCTGCGCATGATGAGTTTCAAAAAGGAAAATCCGAATCCTGCACTTAAAAGAACAGTTTTGGGGGATTGGGCTTGGGCTTATCCTACCATGGAATTTATGATTGCTAAACCTAAAAGTATCATCAAAAAAATCACCATCGACCCAAGCGGTTTAATGGCGGATATTAAGAAGGAAAACAATGTTTATAAGCAATAAATATTTAGTTGAAAATGTAATTTTATGGATATTAAATACAATCAAACTACTGCATCAATTGAGATCAAAGATGGTTTGAAAAATCATTTTTTTATTGTGAAGTTGCTATTGATTATAACGTTCATCAATGCAGTTTTAAATTTATCCAATGCACAGGTAGCTTTTGGATTTATGAAATTAATTTGGTTGTTTATTGGAATGGTTGCCGTTTTTGGGCTAAGAAATTATTTTTTTAAAAAAACAGGTACAGATAAAATTCCAGTAAATCAAATAGTAGGAATCAAGGAACGTGTTTCATTTAGTAAAAAGATATATTTTATCCAATTGAAAAATGGGAAAACAAGAGACCTTTTAGAAGTTAAATCGGAATCACAGTTTAAAGAAGTTAAAAAATTGTTAGCAGAGATTAAATTATAATTTTAGAAAAAGCCGCAAAAATATTTTTTTTGCGGCTTTTTTAAATACGTTTGAAAGAGGTTTACAATTATCTGCGAAATTTAAAATAGTCGGCTAATGGATGTTTCTTGTTTTTTAGCATTTTAGAAACCAGTTCCATTCCAATGACTGAAAACGTGATGCCGTTTCCACCAAATCCCAAAACAAAATAAGCACTTGGAAAATTAGGGTGTTTGCCAATGTATGGCAAGCCGTCTTTAGTCTCGCCAAAAGTACCCGCCCAGACAAAATCCATTCTGAAATCATAATCAGGTAAAATTTTCTTCAGGTATTTAGTTAACTTATTGGACTTGTCGTTGAGTAAGGAATCTCGCTTTGCAGCATCTACAAAATCTTCATCTTCGCCTCCAATAAGCAATCGGTTATCATCTGTGGTTCTCATGTATATGTAGGGCTCCGTGGTGTTCCAAAATAGAGTGTCGTTAAGATGCGATTGGTCATCTTCAAAACGTTCGCCTACCATAGCATAAGTAGAAAGTAGGTTGACAAATTTGTCTTTAATGATTTCAGTACTTTCAAAACCGTTGCAGTAAATTATTTTCTTGGCAGTAATAGTTGTTCCATGTTCTGTTAGAACTTTGACGCCATTTTGTTTGTAAGTAACTCTTTTAATATCGGTTTTATCGAAAATCTGCAATCCATTTTTATGATTGTACGCCAGAATATCATGAGCTAATTGAAAAGCATCAATACTACCGCCTTGTTCGGATAAGATTCCGCCATACGAATGTTGGATGTGAAACTTTTTAGCAATTGCATCGGATTCAAGCCATTTTACTGGCATTCCAATTTTTTTTCGGGCCTCAAATTCTTTTTTTAACCAACCAACATCTTTTTTTAAAGCGGCAAAGTATAGCGATTCTTTTTTCTTGAATCCACAATCAGATTTCACTTCTTTTACTATTTTTTTCAAATCATCAATCGATTTATAACAGGCCCAATAGCTTGCAACGGCCGCTTCTTCGCCAATCAAATCAATCAATTGGTGCAACGGCACGTCAATCTCATATTGTAACATAGATGTCGTAGCCGATGTGCTTCCGTGACCAATTTCTCTGCGATCGATCAGCACGGTTTTGTAACCATCCGCCATGCATTGATGCGCTATAAGACTGCCGGTTATTCCTCCTCCTACAATTAGAATTTCTGTATCCAGATTTTCTCTTAATGACGGGTAAGAGTTGATGATTCCGTTTTTTACCAACCAAAAAGGTTCACTTGATTTTAGTTTCATGATGCTGCCGTTTTTATCAAATTTAGTAAAAAATGTGTTGACAAATTCCGAATATTATTTTTAGACAAGAAAATATTCTTAAGCTAACTTGCTTTATTAGAGTGATTTTGCTCTTTGGCAAGGCTGTTTTTTAGTTTGTTTTCAAAGGACATATAGAGAATCCCGATTGCTATAAGTTGAAAAATCAAGGACAATAGGGATCCTTCGAACCCAAAATCACCTCCATTCCAGATGGAGGCCAACTTGTAATCGGTTTCAATGATGGAATAGTTTTCAATCCCACTAACATTAAATCCAAAAATTGTTCCTTGGAAAAAATTCCAGCTAAAATGTAAAGCAATGGAAAACCATATATTTTTAGTGTATAAATAAGGCAATCCCAGTAGTATCCCAGCTACGAAAAGATCAATTAAGCCAAAAAAAGTAATGTTAGGATTACCGGCATGCAGCAAACTAAAAAGCACAGAGGATAGGAGTAAGGCTGTTACGTTATTAAAAGATTTCATTAAGTTGTTTAAAATAAATCCTCTCAATAAAAGTTCTTCCGAAATAGCGACACATACATAATGCAACAAGCTCAACACGATCAATGGCAAGTTGAAATTGAAACTTCTAAAATTTATTTCGTCAAAAAGCAGTAGGCTTATGAAACCAATTGACATAATTATTAATCCATAATATATACCGCGAATAGTGTCCTCTTTGATCGATTTTTTTTCAAATCCTATGTTCATAAAGGGTTCTTCAACTACATATTTCATAAAAAGCCACAGTACAGTAATTGTGCCGGCTAACGAGGCAAGCGATACAATCAAGGACTGAAGGGGACTTCTAGGAATTGATTGAAAGTTCATGAAATCGATCCCTGCTATGGTATAGCCAATCATTTGAAAAATCCCAACGATTATAAAATACGGCAGAATTATTTGCAAAACATTTTGCCATCCTTGGTGTTTGTCTACAACAGTGCTTTTCATTATCGTGTTTTTCATTTTTTACAGTAATTCAAATATAAGAATTATTTTATAAAAGGCATACTTTAATAGCTGTTTCAAATACATTATGGAATTGGAACTGAAAAAAAACAGCTATTCTGAAATTAGAAGAGAAGTTCATTTAAGCCAACAATAATCGGGTTTAAAAAACTAAATTCCCACCCTAATTTTTTTAAAATCCGAACTCATTCTAAAAAAAATATTGTGATTTTTTGGCGCTCAACTGTTCGTTGTTTTTTAATTTTTTCAAATATCACTAAAAGTGGGTATAGTAAGTAGTATTTTATTGATTACTTTTCAGAAATAATAACTAACCAAAAGAAAATGAAAACAAACAAACAAACAAACAAACAAACAAACAAACAAACAAACAAACAAGTGACTTAAGGGGCAAAATGATTTTGCTTTTTATGAGTTTTACTCTCTCTTTTATGCATTCTTGTAGTACAGACGAAACAGTATTGCAGAATGATTCAAACATTAAAACTGTGTCAAGAGAACAAGCGATTCAATTTTTACAACAAAATTCGCTAAATAGTAGCAGTAACAAGACATTCAAAACGACTACTTTGTCTAATTATGGTGCGATATCATTTGAAAAAATAACAAATGGCGATCAACTGTTAACTGTAATTCCTCTACCAGATAACGACAAACAACAAAACAGTAGAGTGCTATTGCTCACAGTAAACGACACATTAAAAAGTGCAGTTTTTACAATGTATCCTGATGTTGACCAAAGCACAAAAGATTTCTCAGGTCGAGTAATAATCACTAGTATGAACGGTGTGTTTTTTAAGGGATTTAGAATGAAAAACGGATACCTTATATTTTAGCCCCCGATAAGTTCGGAGTGTTATTTTAAATTTCAAACTTATATATTTGAAACATGAAATACAAGAAATGGACTTTAGATCAGAAGC
>NZ_JADOVC010000033.1:0-42553 GCF_015751645.1 Flavobacterium sp. CG_9.1 | reverse complement strand
GTTATTTCCGATTTCAGCCGCGCAACAGAAAATTAAAACTTAAAAACTATCTTAAGTTTTTGAAAAAGTTGCATCGTGAATAGGTCGCAGCATAGAACTACAATTTAATAATCTATCATTCTTTAGCAATTTTTTTAAAAGGTATACTGGTTTGTCTCCAACAGAATATCGTTTAAGACTAAATTTATAATGATTAACTATAAAAAAATTTGTCATTTGTTAAATTCTTAAATGCAGCCAACTAAGAGATTGTTTTGCCTTTAGGATTTAATAAACTAATAATTACACTAGAATAGACTTATTCTCTTTAATATTATTTTAATTATGATGCAATCAACTTACAAAGATACCTTATATAGTATCCTGAAAAAAGAACAAGAAATTAGTTTAGAGTCGGCACATGTAATAGATGAATCATACTGCATGACTATATTTCTACAGGATCTTCTGGCAAATATGAAAAGATATGTTACTGAAAAAAAATTTAAAGATCAAAATGAAGAAATTGAATTCTTTAGGGTGATTAAACCACAAATACTTGGAAAGCTTATTTACTACAATAAGGTTTATAGAATAGAGACCTCGTGTCCAGTACATGGTGGAAAAATGTATTATGAATATTTTTCAGTGGAACTGCAGCAATTAAAAAATGAATATAAGGAACATATTTTTAATTCTGAATTTTACCGTTACTATCGTTCGGGAAGAACGGACCATGATGATGATTTTTTCAAGTTAGGAAATATAAATATTAACACAGGACTTAATAGTTTTATATTTGAAGTTGATACTCAATTTTCTACCTATTATGATTATAAAGTTTCTCGGATAATTGCCAATGAATTGTTGTACAATTATCTAATAATAAAAATAAATCCTGTGGACAGACCTAACATTGCTTCTACAAATAGAGAGTCGACCGAAAATCTTTTCTGGACAGAATCCAAAAATTCACTAATAGAGTTGATTTATGCCCTTCATGTATCTGGAGCCATTTCTCATGGTAAAGCAGGAATTCGAAAGATTAGCTCGGTTCTTCAAGTATTATTTCAAATTCAGCTGGGCGATATACATCATTCTTTTCATCGAATGAAGGATCGTGCTGGTAATAGAACGCTATTTTTAGACCAGCTAAAATCTTCAGTCGAGGATTATATGGATAAGGATTTATAATATAATACATTTTAATGTTTCGAAAGCAGTATCCAATGGTACTGCTTTTTTATGTTTACCCATCTCCGCCAATTGGCAAAACGTCTTCTAGTACAGTATTGTTTTTCTACAAATAGTAATAAAGCGTTACTATCCGTCACTTTTATCCATCCATAAGTTTTTTAAATATTATCTACTTCAATTGGTAAGTCTTGGCATAAAGTTCTAGAGATACTTGGCAATTTTGTACAGGTCGCTACAACATCTTTACTGTGGAAATTATAGCTTGAAAGAGTAACAATTCTCAATACTGGTAAGTGAAGTGAATAATTGACCAATAGCAAGTCTAACACTATTAATTGATTAAAAACATACCCTTATGAATATAGATAGAATGGAATTTATAGCATGGATGGAACGGATCATGGATCGTTTTGATATTTTAAGCGAACACATTACTGATATCCAAAAAAAACGAAATAACATTGACGGAGAAGAATTACTGGACAATCAGGACCTCCTTCAAATGTTGAAAATTAGTAACCGCTCACTTCAGCGTTATCGTTCAACGGGTAAACTACCGTATTATACGATTAGTGGAAAAATTTATTATAAACTATCCGATGTTCATCAGTTTATACGTGATAGCTTTAATGCTCCTAGACAAAATTTAAAGCCAACGAACGACAACACCTGCCAGCTAAAGTCAGTCTGTGAATAATTTGATCGTAACTATTTATTTTCGATTAAGTAAATTTTAAAACAGCATTAACATGAGCGAACAAACTATTAGTAATCCACAATTAAAGGAACAGTTTTCGGATATTTTGTTGGTATTCGATACCAATAAAAAGGAAGTAAGGGCAGTTAAGGGAATTGGAAAAGATAAAGAATTACAAACAGTAGGCCCGGATAAAAAAAATGAAAGTCAGTTCCTGCGTGTAGACAAACAAGGTGATTTGTTTTCTAATTTTTTCTCCAACTTTTACCGGCAATTAAATGATCCTACACATTTTACCTTTTTTAGATTTCCAGAAAACCAAGCAATACAAATAGCGAAAAGAATGCAGAAAGAAGTTGATAAACCTACGAAAATGGGAGGGAAGCAATTTGAACAACACGAGATAAAATTAGATTATAAACCTGAAAATAAAAATAATATGGAAACCAAACAATCAACACCCGAAGCTGGCGAGTATCGCTACAAATTAGAACAAATCGATTGGAAAGCTATGTCTAATCTAGGATTAGGTAAAGAACGTCTCGAAAAAATGAACTTACTAGAGCCGCTGTTAAAAGGATATAAAACCAATGAACTAGTTCCTGTAAGTCTTGATTTAGGAACCTCCATCACTCGAATGGACGCTAGGCTATCACTACAAGAAAAAGAAAACGGACAAGTAGTTCTTTCTATTCATGGCATCCGAAAAGAACCTCAGTTAAACTACAAATTCTTCGGACATGAATTTTCAAAAGATGATAAAGAAAACTTGCTCAAAAGTGGCAACATGGGCAGAGTCGTTGATTTGATTAATCCCAAATCGGGGGAAACAATACCTTCGATTATTAGCATTGACCGTTTGACCAAAGAAGTTATTGCACTACGCACAGAACATATCAAAATTCCAGAAGAAATTAAAGGGATAAAACTAAATGAGCAACAAAAGCGAACTTTGACAGAAGGCAAATCGTTGTATATCGAAGATATGATCTCTAAAAAAGGAGAACCCTTCAATGCATCTGTTCAATTCAATGCGGATAAACGTTACGTTGAATTCCTTTTTGATAGACCAGATACTAATAAACAATCACAAGCTAAACAACAAGATGTCCCAAAAGAATTTCGAGGCAAAGAACTTGACGAACAACAACATCAAAAACTTAAAGACGGGCAAACCGTTTATGTAAGTGGTTTGGTTGATAAGAAAGGTAAGGAGTATCAAGGGTATATTAGTTTCGATAAAGAGACCGCCAAAACTGTTTTTTCTTTTGATAATCCTAATCAATTAAAAGAGAAAGCAACTCCAAAAGAGGAAAGTAAAACACAGGTTGCGGTTAACTCAGAAGGTAAAACCAACGAGGCGACTAAGAAAATTAAAGAGCCTTTAAAAAGCGAACAGAATAATCCTGAAAGTGCCAAACAGCAAGAACAACAGGATAAGCCAAAAGCAGCAGCTAAATCGAAAGGTCGAAAAATGTAACTATTCTAAAGAGTTAAATCAATGAAAGTAGTAATTGCAGAAAAACCAAGTGTTGCTCGAGAGATAGCCATCTTGTTAGGAGCTACAGAAAAGAAAGAGGGTTTCCTGACAGGAAATGGATATCAGGTAACCTGGGCATTTGGACATTTAGTGACTGTGGCAATGCCAGAAGATTATGGTGTTACTGGATTTCAAAGAGAGGCTTTACCTGTATTACCTAATCCATTCTTGCTAACAGTGCGCAGGGTCAAGAAAGATAAAAGTTATGTTCGTGATCTAGGGGCATTGAAACAACTGAACATCATTGATCAACTATTTAAAAACTGCGAAAGTATCATCGTGGCCACCGATGCGGGAAGAGAGGGGGAGCTTATTTTTCGTTATATTTATGAATATCTCAATTGCAATAAGCCTTTTGAACGTTTATGGATTAGTTCTCTAACTGAAAAAGCCATTATAAATGGGTTTAATAACTTGAAACCAGGAAAGGATTTCGATGGTTTATATCAAGCAGCACTAGGTAGAAGCCGTGCAGATTGGTTAGTAGGAATTAATGCCTCACAAGCATTAACTATTGCAAACGGAAGCGGTATTTATTCTCTGGGAAGGGTTCAGACACCGACACTAGCAATCATTTGCAAACGATTTTTAGAAAACAAGTCATTTGTTAGCAAGCAATATTGGCAAATTGAATTAGAACATCGCAAAGAGTTTATTGATTTCAAAAGTCTTTCCACAATAAAATGGGAAGGTAGTAAACAAGCTGAAGACGCGTTGAAATCGCTACAGAGACATGGGATCGCCACGGTAATTGCCAATGAAACTAAAATAGTTAACGAACAGCCACCATTGCTATTCGATCTTACAGCATTACAGAAAGAGGCTAATATAAAATTAAACCTAACTGCTGAGGAAACTCTCAATATCGCTCAAAGCCTATACGAGAATAAATTCATTAGTTACCCTCGTACCGGGAGTAAGTATATTCCAGAAGATATGTGGGTAGAAGTTTCTAAGCTTATATGGAATTTAGAAGAGATGGAGAAATTTAAAGGAGTAGTTGCTAAAATGAAAATAGGACGTTTAAATAAACGAATTGTTAACGATTTAAAAGTAACTGATCACCATGGTTTATTGATTACAGATAAGGTTCCATCCGCTTTGTCTGCAAAGGAAAAAGCTATTTATGAAATGATCGCATACCGTTTACTTGAAGCCGTTTCTCCTATTTGTATTAAAGAGATAACTGATGTTGTCCTGCAAGTTATACACTATGATTTTGAACTAAAAGGGATTAAAATTATTGATGCAGGTTGGAGAGCTATTAAAGGAAGTTTTTCAGATGAAGAAAAAGATCCTATTCAAGACTTACCAGAACTAAAAATCGATGATGAAGTCAAGATTAAGGCAGCAAGAGTATTGGAAAAGAAAACTAAACCACCTGCTCTTTATACGGAAGCAAGTTTACTTTCCGCAATGGAAAATGCAGGAAATCAGATTGGCAATGAACAAGAACGTAAAGCAATTCAAAATGTAAGGATTGGTACGCCTGCCACAAGAGCAGCTATTATTGAAACCCTTTTTAAGAGGGAATATGTCAAACGTGATAAGAAATTATTAGTACCTTCAGAAAAAGGATTAAAAGTTTACGAAATGGTAAAAGAAATGAAGATCGCTAATGCTGCTATGACTTCCGAGTGGGAACTAGCCTTGCAAAAAATAGAAAACAACGAAGAGAATATAGCAAATTTTCAAAGAGAAATAGAAGTTTATACAACAACTATAACACACGAGATACTTGCTTTATCTATTGCCGTCGAAAATCAACCTGAATTTATTTGTCCAAGGTGTAAATTTCAGAAAATAGCGATTCGGGATAAGTTAGTTAAATGTAAGGATGAAAATTGCAATTGGGTTCAATTTCGAAATATATGTGGCGTAGAGCTAAGCGTTGTGGATCTGGAAGCATTAATTACTAAAGGCAAAACAAGCCTCTTAAAAGGGATGATTAGTAAATCTGGAAAGAAATTTGACGCCTTTATCGTTATGAATGAAAATGGAGAAACGTCATTTGTGTTTCCACAAAAGAAAAAAAGGAGATAAAGCCATTGAATTAGTTCTATTTGTTTATAGCAAAATGTAACTAAGATTTACTGATGTATTTCACTTAAAAAATTAAGAGGTAATTTATGAGAGTGTCAACTCATATTGTAAAAAGGAAGGGTATAAACTGGATAGGGCTGGAATGCAGTGGAGCGTAGGAACGGAGCATAACGAAATGAAGCTTTATCCGGGTTATTAAAGCCTGACCGAACGCAAGGAATGAACGTGTGGAGCTGAGGAACGGAACAGCGTAAAAATACAGCTTCTTATTTTTAAGAGGCTGTTTTTTTATTGGCTGTGAAGTGCCTACGCAAGGTAGGGATGCCGAAAAACTATTTTTCGTTTACACCTTACTGTTGAAGGCATACCGAGTGGAGCAGCCGAACGGAGCAAAGAGAATGACTGGAGTGAGACCTATTGATTACCTAAATTGTCTCTTAGAACGATTCTGCTATTGAGTTAAATTGGTTATCGTGTTCGTCATTGTTTCTAAATTCTATTATTTCTTGCGTTGAAGATAAAGTGTTAGAACTGCAATGTATGTTGTCAACGATATATTGAGCCAAAATTGCCAATTTACAATATCTATGATACTGACGATTAGTAGGATAGTAGCGATAACACATAATACGATGCCGCTTTTTTGTCGTTTTTTAGTTTTTTTGACTGGAGTGAATTGTTTATTTTTAAAACTAGTGTTGTAAATCCTCACTCCACTATTAATCACATGATTTGTATCATTGTCAATTATAGCCCAACCAATTGAATTTGTGCCCAAATCAAGTCCTAAATACTTTCCCATTTATTTTTTTATTTTTAAATATTAAAAGCACTAATTAATTGTTCAAATAACTCCTTTACATTCACATTTCCTGCACCCATTTCTTTAAAAATTTGTTTGTCTGGCAAATCATTCTTTACTGCTTCAGCAAAATTTGCTATATCCGTTTTTATACTTGTTGGAATTGCAAAGTTATCTTCGGGAGCTAGTAGTAATAACAATCTGAAAACATCCATTTTATGTTTTCTTAATTGTCTTTCATCAATTTTTTCTCCGTTTTCTTTGCGCGTTTTATAATCGAGGAATGCTTTGGCTTTTAATCCTATTAAAGCTTCACTATTGGCGAGATGTATGCCTTTATCTAATTTACTGTGTTGGATCGTGAAGTTGTAATAATCATCATCCATCAATATGGCTGATAAACTTGAAATTTCAGTGTCAACAGGAATAGGTGTTAAATATGTTTCTTCATTTAAATCTAATAAATCAGGTATTCTAGAGAATAATTCAATTTGAAATGGAAATTCTTCTACTTGTGGTTTCTGGAAGCGGTAATATTTTCTGTCTTCTTCACTTTTCTCCTTAACATCATAATTTCCTTGCTTTATAAACTCCCAAAAATGAGTTACAAATTCGGGGCTTAATGCTTCGATTACTAAAATTATATCAATGTCTTTTGTTGCTCTTGGTGTAAGTCCAACGCTATCAATGATAATGTCGCAAGCGGTTCCACCAATAATAATGTAGTTATCTGTGAATTCTTTGAAATGCTGTCTGAAAATTTCTAAACCTTTTACCATATGTATTTTTCTATTATTTGGTCTAATGCCATATCTGTTCGTTCATCAATAAATCCGTCTTTTAAACTTAAATATAATGACAGTGGATCTACATTATTTTTATTTGTTATTCCTTTTGTGAGTAGTTCCGGATTGTATTTCCAAACTTCTAATGCATAGTTGCCATTTTCACTATTTAGGTTTACTAACAGATTGTTTTTTCTCAATTCGTAAAATTGTTTTTTCTCAATAGCAAAATATTCTATTGAGCTTGGATTCATATCCGTATATTCTTCCAGCGCGGTTGTGTTTGACTTAAACAACCCTTGTGGTTTTTCATCTACATAAACCGTCTTCATTACGGGACTAATACATAATCCTTCACTGTCTTTCCACAGTTTTTGAATGTCTTTTTCGAATATGATATTCTTTTCTTTTGTCCCTTCTACTTTCACGATGGCTAATCTTTTCAAGTTTTCTATTGCTTTGGTAATTCCCATTTGTGTGTATTGGAATTTCTCAGCTAGTTCTTTGAATGTATATTGGCTTAAATTATCCTCTTTGTGTAAAATTTGATGTAACAAGATTAATTGAGCTGAGGGTAGTAGTAAGACAGATTTTTTAAATACTTTGTCTTTCTCAAAATCTTGAAGGTCTATTAATAATTCTGACATAAACATTTGTTTCCCAGGTATAATGAAACTTATTCTGTTTTCTATTAGCCGTTTACGGTTTATTGCGGTTATAGTGTCAGTTACTATAATTATCCGTTTTTCGAGTTTTTTTTGAATCTCAACTACTTGTTTTCTTAACTGATTTGCATTGAAAGTATCCTCTTTGTTTAGCTCCAATAAAATTAATTGATGATTTCTAAAGGTGGTGCTATAGAATTTAAAATTACTTTTGAATACAAAAGGTAGTTTATTCAATTGTTCCTTTTTCAACTCTTGTATTTCGAGTTGTACACCAAGTATTTGTTGAAAATATTTTTTTAATTGCTCCATAATAAACTAATAAAAGTTATAATAAACTATATAGGTTTATTATACAAAGATAGGTTTATTATACTAAATATTAATTTATTAATGAATAAAATATATTAATTAATGAATAAAAATTCAATTTTTTATACTGAAATAATTGCTTTGTCATTAAATCCAACATTTTCATTGTATTTGATGTATCCCAATTGATTGGTTAGCAGTTTTGTGTTTTTAATTTCAAAATCATTAACATTACAATGATGATGCCCATAAATCCAATAATCGATAGTATTATTTTCAATAAAGACATCTAAGTTTGATGCGAAGGCTTCATTGATTTTGCTGTTGGCATATTTTTCAGGGTAATGGCTAAATGTTGGCGCGTGATGTGTTACTACAATTGTTTTCTTATCATTGCTTTCCTGTACTGCTTTCTTAATAAATGCCAAACTTTCTTGATGCAGGATGTTATAATCATCCGGATTGAATAAACGATTCTTGTATTTAATTACTTTAAAGTCAGAAAGACTTTCTTTTATAAGCCACTGTCTTAAAGGCGAAATGTTAGACCATAAAGTTGAAAAAATCAGATTAACACCTGAAATTTCTTTAACGCAATTGTTTACTAAAAAAATATTGTGACGGATTTGCTCCTCTAAAACACCACTTTTTTCTGTAATGTTGTAATAGTAATATTCGTGATTTCCGGGTATCCAAAAAGTCATTTTAAAATGCTCTGAAATATAATCGAAGAAATCCTGATGTTCATCCATTAAGGCAAACGGCACTATATCACCAGCTAAAATTAGAATATCCGCTGCTGGTTTAATAGGATTTTGAACTATATACTTTTTGTTGTCTGGGAACTCTAGGTGTAGGTCGGAACAATATTGGATTTTCATACGAAGGAAGTTGTTTAGTTTTTAAAAAATAAGGAATTTCCTTTTCTAAGTTAGAGAGTTTTGACGTAGATCAAAAATCTTTAATCTTCCTCATCAAAAAAATCGTCAATATCAAAATCATCTTCTTCAAACCCATCAATCTCGGTAGGAGGGATGGCGCCCGGAGGATTGAATAAACCCCATTCATCCCATATGTGGTTGTTAGTATCAAAACCATTTACCCAATCGATGAATAGCAATTGGAATTCATCGAGTTCTTTCCGGATAAGTGTTACATATTCTAAATCTTTGTAGCTTTCATAAAAACGTAAACTACCCACTTGTACATACACTTGCATGGCATGATCTCTAATAATAGCGGCGTTTTGCATGCGAATACTATATAAGTCGCCACCTTCAGCCCCAGCTATTTTAGCAGGAATGGCTATTGCATTGGCTCGCATTAAATCTTTGGTAACTTGAATATAATCATCGTCTTCTGGCAATGAAGCCATCAAGCTTTCTACTAACTGGAAAATTAGTTCTGCTTTTTGGTAGATAGGCAGGTTTTCGGTTTTATCAAAGTTGGACATAGCTGTTTAGTGTATGATAGTAGGAACGGATTACAAATCCGCTCCATCGGGTTTTGATAGAGATATAAATTTTATAATTGCCCACCAACACCTTTAAATTTCTCTATAAAGGCACTGATCTTTTGAAAAACACTTTGTTTCTTTGCTAAATACTGAGGATTTAAGGGACTCATTTTAGGTAAAATAGCGTTTAATTCGGTGCCGTTTTCACTTGCGAATTCCCGTTTTAAAGACGCAGCTATGTATCTCTTTGTAGCCTCTTCATTTAAATTTTCATCTTTTATTAATTCTGAAGCTTCTTTTTTCTGTCTTTCTTGTGCATACTTGAAGAAAGAATCTATAACATTCGCTTTATCATGAATGGTTTCAAGGTCTGTTTCATTAATGAAATCTACCACTAAATTCTCTTTTGCTCTATTGCCAATGCTTGCTCTAATTACCCTACGGATTTCTTCAATTAAGGTGGCTTTATCTTTGTTCTTTTTCTTATGCTCAAAAATCAATTCAAGAATATAATCCAAGTTTATTTCTTGCGATTTAAGCAAGTCAATTTCAAATACCACATCATCCCAATCAATAGTTGACTCTTCTGATTCTTTGCCGTTTTTCTCTCGTCGTAACCAATCACGTATATCATTATAAGTTGAGCGATAATCTTGAATTGTTCGTTCCGGTAATAGTTTTATCTCTAGCATAGTAGCTAGTTCTTCGTCTGTTACAAAATTAGTTTCTTTAAATGCTTCAAGAGCTTCAACGTCGTCAACATCTATTGTTTGAAGTGTTTTTAGATTATTGAATTCATCGTAATTCTGTAAAATATTTTCTACACGCAAGTACTCTCCAAATAGTTTTGAGAATTCTTTTTTGTCTTTTTCTCTTTCAATTTCGTCTGGTTTTGGGAACTTTTCATTTAATTCCTTAACCACATCCATAAAACCTCTTCGTGCTTCTCCAGTAGCAATATCTGTAAAGCCCTCTAAATATTCTTTGTAGCTCTTTTCGAGTACTACATTTTTAGTGTTTTTATCGCCAAATAAGGTAATTGCATCTACAGTAGCCATTTCTAAATCTCTGAAAGTAATAATGTTTCCAAAAGTTTTTGTAGCATCATATATTCGGTTGGTACGAGAAAAAGCTTGCATTAATCCATGATAACGTAAATTCTTATCTACAAATAAGGTATTCAATGTTGGTGCATCAAATCCAGTAAGAAACATACCTACTACTATAATTAAATCAATTTCTTTACTTTTAACCCGCTTGGCAAGATCACGGTAGTAGTCTTGAAAACCTTTACCATCAATACCGCAATTCATTTTGAACATTGCGTTGTAATCGTTTATTGCTGCTGTTAAAAATTCTTTGGCACTGCTATCCATAGCAGAAGGTTCAAAGTTCTCCTCTGTAATTTCTCCAATAGCACTCTGTTCTTCATTTGCTGCAAAAGAAAATATCGTTGCAATTTTTAAAGGCTTCTCTGTATCTTTTTGAAGACGGTTTAGTTCTTCATAGTAACATTTAGCCGCTACAACACTACTTACGGCAAACATGGCATTAAAGCCTGTGTTTCCTGCGTGACTTCTATGCGTTTTAATTCTGTAATTCTTTAGAATGTATTGCGAAACCTCTTTGATACGAGCCGGATGAAGTAATGCTTTTGTGTTTTCTGCGGCCGTTAATTTTTTCTCATCAACTTCTGTTTCAAAGCTTTTAAACTTAGGTTGTACATTGTTGTAATCTACTTTGAATTTCAGTACTTTTTCATCTCTAATGGCATCCGTAATAACATAGGAATGTAATTCGCGACCAAATACACTTGCTGTTGTTTCTGCACCTAAAGCATTTTCAGGAAAAATGGGCGTTCCTGTAAAACCAAATTGATAAAACTTTTTAAATTTTTTATTCAGGTTCTTTTGCGCTTCACCAAATTGAGAACGGTGTGCTTCATCAAATATGAATACCACTTGTTTTTGATAGATGGCTAAATCACTTTCGCTTTTCATTAAGTGGTTTAGCTTCTGAATAGTTGTAACGATAATTTTATTATCTTCTTTCTCTATATTTCTTTTTAAACCAGCCGTACTATCAGAACCGTTGACGCTATCAGGAGAAAAGCGTTGGTATTCTCTCATAGTTTGAAAGTCCAAATCCTTACGGTCTACAACAAAGAAAACTTTATCAATAAAATTTAGATTTGTGGCTAGTCTAGCCGCTTTAAAACTGGTTAGGGTTTTACCCGAACCTGTTGTATGCCAAATGTAGCCACCGCTTTCTCTATCGGACCATTTTTTAGTATTAAAGGAACTTTCTATTTTCCATAACATTCTCTCGGTTGCAGCGATTTGATACGGTCGCATGATTAGCAAGGTATCACTTGTATCAAAAACGGAGTAGGTGAGTAGTACATTTAACAACGTATGTTTTTGAAAAAAAGTTGCTGTGAAATCTTTCAAATCTTTAATCAAAGAATTGTCTGATTTTGCCCAGTTCATTGTAAAATCGAAACTGTTTTTATCGCGTTTCACAGTGTTAGCAAAATAGCGGCTATCTGTACCGTTAGTTATTACAAATACTTGCAAATACTTAAAAAGGGAGTTCTCACTATTAAAACTTTCTTTACTATAGCGATGCACTTGATTGAACGCTTCACGGATTGCTACTCCACGTTTTTTTAATTCTATTTGCACCAACGGTAAACCATTTACTAAAACGGTTACATCATAGCGATTAGAATGGGTTCCTTTTTGTTCGAATTGTGAAATTACTTGCACTTTGTTACGAACAATATTCCTTTTATCTACTAAGTAAATGTTTTGGATATGTCCATCGTCAAAAACAAAATCATAGATATAATTTTCATGTAACTTTCTTGTTTTATCTACGGTATTATCACTTGGTCTGTCTAAATACTCTTCTACAAAACGAGCCCATTCATTGTTAGAAAACTCCATATTATTTAGCGCTTGCAATTGTACCCTTACATTAGCTAACATGGCTTGTAGTGTGGTAAGGTTAGTAGGGTTTTCATATCCTTGATTGATTAAATCTTGGATGAATTCCTTCTCTAAAGCAGCTTCTGTTTGATAACTTGCAGGAGTTTCATTGACCTCTAAATATTTGGTAAATTTATCTAAAACAATGAAGTTGTTTGATTCTGCTATAGTGGTGTATTCTTTCATTTCTATTAATTATTTAGTTTGATTATTCATTTTCTTCATAATAATATGAATAATCGATGCCTTTCATATACATTTCTCTGCTGTTAATGTCAGTGGTAATTGCTGTCTTAAGTAGTGCGTTTAAAACGCTGCTATCTACCGAACTTATAATCATTGCATTCATATAATTGGTTTTGCTTATTTTGCTCCAATCGATGCATCTTTTTTCTTGTTTTTTCAATATCAAGTCTAGCCAAATTCGGGTACTTCTGCCGTTGCCTTCCATAAATGGGTGTGCTTTGTTCATAGCCACATATTTTTCTACAATTTCATTAAAATTGGTTTCGGGCATAGCGTCAATTTTTAGCAAAGTACTATTTAGATAGTGTGCATATTCAAATCTATATCCTCCTTTTGAAATATTTTTAGTTCGTAATTGTCCAGCAAAATCATATAATCCCCCAAATAAATAAGCGTGTATTTGTTGTAAACCTTTGGCTGTTCCTACTTCAAGACTCTCTACAAAACTGGTTTCAAATAAGGCATACGCCTTGGTTTTGCTTTTGCCATCTATACTTTCTGGGCTATAAGTAAACCAATTGATAAATCTGTTGGCGGTTTTGCTAGGAAATTGTTTCCCCAAGGCTATTATGCCTTCATAGTCGAGCATATCTGTTGCATATCGCTTGCCATCGTTAGCTACTAATTTCAGTTGGGTAGTGTTACTAACCAACTCACTATTTTCTTTCTTTAGTTTAGCTTTTAGGTATTTCCAATAGTTTCGGTTTTTAGTGTAATCTTCTTGGTTTCTTAAAACCGCTACAATATCTAACACGCTAAACCACCATTTGGCATTTTCATCATCCCAAACGGCTCGCACTTCGCGATCATCAAAAAAACGTATAGATATTTTAGACATTTTGCTGTTTGAACGTTAATAACAAATCTCTATAATACTCATATTGCTGTTTTCTTTGTTCTATTTCTTTTGGTAAACCTTCGCTGATGGAAGTAGTAAGAGTGTCGAATTTGTCTAGAATGGAAACAATTTTTTCTTTTACTTCAAGTGTAGGATGAGGTATTTTGATACTATTTAAATTCCTCTGATTCAATTTTGGTTGAGCTGCTCCAGAAATATATAGCGTTAAGTCAATGCTGTTTAAATAGTATTCAACAAATCTTCTTTCAGCATAAGTATTAAATTTCAAAACATGAGCGTGATTATTTACCCAGTTTTTTCCTGATATACTAAATGCAATGGGTGTGTTTCTTGCTAAAAGATTTGCCCCATCTTCCGAAACTAATAAAAAATCACCATCAAAAATATAGTCTTTTACATAATCAACAATGCCCGAAGCTCCATAATATGGAATATTACCGGATTCTCTTAAACCGCCTGTTACAGGTTTTCGCATAGAATCCATATTCTCTGCCAATTCTCCAAGAGATTTACTTGTTACTAACTTTTCATCGAAAATAAACAACTGTTCCCTATAATAACTATATTGCAATTTACGAGCTGTAAGCTCTGCTGTAAGTTCTGCTGTAAGCTTTGTAAAAGAATCGAGAATTGCAACTATTTTTTGTTGAATTTCGAGTGATTTTTTAGGGTTTTCGGGGCAAGGGATTGGGAATTGGTATTGTTTTAATTTACTTACTCCAATTATACTTAAGCCTCCGTTTTTGTTAGCATTGTCAGCACACCATTTACCAAAGTCATAAAATAAATAAAAAAGAAATTTAATATTAATTTTATTTTGGTAAATTTCTTTTAATGAAAAATTAGTTATTTGCTGGTTAGTCAAATAAGGTACTAGAACCAATGCGTGTTCACCCAATGTAGCTGTAGTAGACATTAATAATGAATTTGCGGGAATAAGGTTTCCTTTTACAGCTATGGTGGATACATGCTGAATAGAATAACTTAAAATCCTTCCATTTTGTCGTAAATCTTCCATTCTAAACCAAGGAATTGTACCATCAGACCAAAACTCTGTGTTTTGCTTCGACGGAGTATAGCCATTCTTAACCTGAAAAATGTCATCTACAGTTTTCCATTCAACGGCAACACCTTCCAATAATTTTTCTAAATAATTCATGCTTTGGGTTCGTTTTTAGTTGATGGGAGTTGTTTTATCATGCTATCAAAATCGCTTTCAAACAAATTATCTTGCAAAATTCTATATTTTTCAAATTCGGTTTCTGCATGTGCTTTGGCAATTTCGGCAGTAACTTTGCCTGCATTTTGGAGTATTTCTCTATCAGTGGCAGTTATCCGGAAATTCCGGACAACTGAATTTTCATCTACTTCACTATCGGTAAAAATATGCTTTAAGTGCTCATTTACGGTGCGAGTATTTACATCATACAAAATGCCCATCATTTTTTGTGACAGCCAAATGTTTTCATCTGCATAAATAACATCTACACCTCCATCTCCTGTGGCAGCAATAAATGTTAAGTATTCTGCAGCAGAAGATCTACTAATTGATTTGCTATTTGTTTTCTTCTCGTCCATGATTTAGCTTTCTATTTCATTAATTATGGCATCAATATCCACACGCAGCTTATCAATTTTTTTTACTGTTTTGGCAACTTCCTTATTCAATTCGGTAATGTCAATCTTTTCACGATTGTCTTTTGCTTCTATATAAGAACTCACAGATAGGTTGTAATCGTTTTTCCCAATCTTTGCATTTTCGATAGAAATGGCAACATGAGGCACATCTTCTTTACGATCAAATAAGTCCATTATTTTTTCAATATGTGCATCACTCATCATATTGTTGTTGGTTACCTTTTTGAAGAAATCTTCGCCGCTGGCATCGATAAATTGCGTGGTAGTATCTGTCTTATGTTTAGAAAGTACCAAAAGTGTAACCGCTATAGAAGTTCCATAAAACAAATTGGGAGCTACGGATATAATGGTTTCTACAAAGTTATTATCTATTAAGTATTTTCTAATTTTTTGTTCGGCACCACCACGGTAAAAAATACCGGGAAAACAAACTAATGCAGCTCTTCCTTTTGGAGATAGATAATGTAGTGCATGAAGCACAAAGGCAAAATCTGCTTTTGATTTTGGTGCTAATACCCCAGCAGGAGCAAAGCGGTCGTCGTTGATTAATGTTGGGTCTTCATCTCCAATCCATTTTACCGAATAGGGAGGATTGGATACAATAGCATCAAAGGGTTTTTCATCGCCTAATTGCGGGTCTTTTAGCGTGTCTCCCAACACAATATTAAACTTATCGTAATTGATGTTGTGTAAAAACATGTTCATACGCGCCAAGTTATAGGTTGTGTGGTTTATTTCTTGGCCATAAAAACCATCTTCGATAATGTGGTTATCAAAATGTTTTTTGGCTTGTAAGAGTAAAGAACCAGAACCTGCTGCAGGGTCATAAATTTTATTTACAGTGGTTTGCTTGTGCATTGCCAATTGCGCAATTAGTTTGGATACGTGTTGCGGTGTAAAAAATTCACCACCTGATTTACCAGCATTAGCGGCATAATTGGAAATCAAAAATTCATAAGCATCCCCAAAAAGATCAATTTCGCTGTCTTCAAAATTGCCAAAATTTAGTTCTTCTACACCTTTTATCACCGCTGCTAAACGGCTATTTTTGTTTTCAACTGTATTTCCTAATCGAGAACTTGTAGTATCAAAATCGGCAAACAATCCCTTAATATCTTGTTCTGATGGATAGCCATTCGCAGAACTTTCAATAGCATTAAAAATAGTTTTTAAATCGGTGTTCAGGTTTGGATTGGTATTAGCCGTTTTAGTGACATTTGCAAAAAGTTGACTAGGATAGATAAAATACCCTTTTGTTTTTATCGCATCGTCTTTTATTTCTGCTACTATTTGATCATCTGCAAAATTGGCGTAATCTACACTTTCATCACCACCCTCAATATATTTTGTAAAATTTTCACTTATAAATCGGTAGAAAAGTGCTCCTAAAACAAAATGTTTGAAATCCCATCCATCTACTGAGCCGCGTACTTCGTTGGCTATTCTCCATATTTTCGCTTGTAATTCTGCTCTTTGTGCTGTACTTGTCATTATTATTCTTTTTGTAAATCTTTAGGGTTAACTTATATTATTTTAGGTGAAAAAGTATTGTTCGTATTTTATAAAAGAATTCAAATTATTCTAGTACTGTTGATTCCGTTCTTTTAAGGTCTTTACTGATACAGTTTATTGCTGTGTAAGTAAAGGCATCTAAATTACTATTATATCTCAAAAAATAGGAGATAAAACTATAATTATTCTTTGGAGTTGTATCATTTATTTTTTACTCCTTACTATCTTTTTCTAAATATTGAATACTTTTTAGTTAGTTCTTGTTCGCTTCTTGGAGCATAGGTGGTTATGGAACAAGATTTATTTTTTGGTGCTCATTTTTACATACGTTCGTTATTATGAACAAAAACAATCAATTTGTACATAATAACAAACATTTTTACGTTTGTTTCTTGAATGGTTTTATATAAATAGAATACTTAGAAACACTATTGGAGCATTATGTAATTAAGTCTGCTTGATAGTTGATATTCTTTTCAACTAACCCTCCTGCACCAAATGTTGCAAATCAGGATCGTTTTTAATTCGTTGCAATTCACTTTCGATAATTAAAACAATATCCCGTTTTATCTGTTTGTAATTAGTCTCAATTTCGGCTTTCATCTGATCTTCAACATTTTCATCAACGAAAGATAAGATAACAGGTATCTTTTTATACGCCCTAGTTTCTGAAGTTACTCTATCATTATCTACGACAATTTCAGAATGGAAAATTTTCTGTTCAATGCGTTCATCAAAGTTATCTGCAACAGCTCCCACGAAGATTCCTTGCGTAAGTGTAGAGATTTTAGAAGCTGGAATCAGACTGTCTAATTGTGTGGAAATTGAAGTTGATTTATCGTTTCGATTAATGGTTAAACTTTGACGTTTTTGTAATACTTTCCCAAAGCGTTCAGATAGGCTTTTGGCAGTCTCTCCCACAACCTGACCGCTAAAGATATTGCCAACGGTATTTTGGATCACCTTACTCTCCTTGTCGCCATAATCACGGGTTAATTGCGAATAGTCTTGAAATCCCAAACAAACGGCTACTTTGTTACTTCTAGCGGTAGCTATTAGGTTATCCAATCCTCTGAAGTAAATTGTTGGCAACTCATCAATGATCACTGAGCTTTTTAATTTTCCTTTCTTATTGATGAGTTTTATAATTCGCGAATTGTACAAACCCAATGCCGCTGAATAAATATTCTGACGATCTGGATTATTACCAACGCATAGAATTTTAGGCTCTTTTGGATTGTTAATGTCCAGCGAAAAATCATCTCCAGTCATAACCCAATAAAGTTGAGGCGAAATCATGCGTGACAACGGAATTTTCGCGGAAGCGATTTGTCCTTGCAACTGATCCTGCGCTCCACCTTGCCAAGCATCCATAAACGGAGATAAATAGTTTTCGAGATCAGGGTAGGAAGTAAGGATCGTGAATACATCAATATATTTCTTGTTGAGTAATTCAATAGCATGTGGAAAAGTACAGTACTTTCCATTATCATAAATTTTCAGATACCAGATTATAGCGGCTAGTAATATAATTGGAGATTCGACAAAGAAATCCCCTTGTTTTTGTATCCAACTGCGGTTTAGGTTCAACATAATGGTATAGGCAGATTCATAAGCGTCTGAGATGTCAGTCATGAAATCGGGATTGATGGGATTACAACGGTGGCTCCTGCTAGGATCGTCAAAGTTGATAATATAGAACTTTGGTTTAACGGTATACTTATCGCTATGCTTTAATAAGTGATTGTAGGCAATTGTCGAAAGATCATCGAATTTAAAATCGTAGATGTACATCGAAAATCCTTTTTCGATATGCTGCTTGATATAGTTGTTTATGATCGCATAACTTTTTCCAGAACCTGGTGTTCCCAAAACAATGGAGGCTCGGAAAGGATTTACAACGTTTATCCATCCTTCATTCCATTTTCCTTTGTAATAAAACTTGGTTGGCAAATTAACGGAATATTCATTTTGTATTAATGTGGTTTCTTGCATAAAGCTTTCATTCTCATTATTAAAAACGTCATCCATAAGATTGGTACGCAGTAGGCGGCTAATCCATACACCAGCTACCATTAACGAAATATAACCCGCTGAAGTAGTCAAGATATACAAGGAGATAGCGATTCCAGCAGGCAACTTCAACAAAGGTGTATTGAGAAAGAAGAGTATAAATCCAATGATTAAGGCAATGTAGATTTTTGTCCAACTAATTTTTTCGTTTTTGACTCCTTTTGTTCCCAAACAGCTTAAAGCTAACAATACCAAAGCAAAAATCTTGGTGTATAAGGTATGAGAGAACAGGCTTGCCGTCCGTTGAAAATTACCTAGTATTTTATTGATGATTTCTAGCGTCCAACCTTTTTCTAAGAAAAAGCTATAGCAAAACCAGTAGAAGTGCATCAATAATAATAGGATGCTTACCGCACGCATGAAAGCCATTATTTTGGCGAGTCCTCTTAAATCGTCTTCTCCTTGCATAATTGAAAAAATTAAAATGTAACGAGCGAAAATAGATCGAACGTTAAAGAATCTAAGTTAATTGACTTCCGTTGGCATCAATTGACCTTGGTTGTCTCGCTGAAACTATTTCTTGCCGCGATGATTGTTTCGTTTCGTCTTTTTCTTCATTTGATTAGCAAATGCTTGCTCTTCATAATCTTCACCTTGTCCATTTGGTAGCAAACTTCCAAGGCTTTCTACAAGGCCAAAATCAATATTAGAATGGGTTGAATTATTTCCATTAAGAAAATCGAAAAGAGCGTGTGGTTTTTCATTTTCTAGTTCGAAATCTTTCTCTTGATTTGTGGATAGGACTGTTTTATCATTCTTCATGTCATTTTGAACTTTTTGAGTACCTTCATTCTTCCAACAGTCATTAAAAACGTTGGCTGATAAATTTTTACTTAATTGGGATCCATTCCACACGGTACGAGATTCGTGGTCAATAAAAGTCATTCCGTAAATTCGTCCTTGATCATTTCTTCGAACAATGGTATTAACTCCTTGATCGACTAGTTGTTTTTTAAAGTCGGTTTCATTAGTCGTGGTATGCATTGCGACTTCAACCGAATTTTTTAGGATCTCTTTCGAAGGTTCTGTTTTCATTTTTTCTTTAGATTGTTCGAAATGATTTTGTAAACTATCCATTCCAGCCTGTTTTCCAAATAGAGAGGATTTGAACGGATTAGTCACTTTTTCTCCTTTTTCATTCAATGCAAAATAGACGAGTCCTTGCTTAGTTCGACCTTGAATTTCTCCTGTCACTTGTTCGGCAGTGATATTAAAAAGTGAAAGCAAAGCGTTATATGCTCCTAAACTTTGATACTGATAGTACTTTGGTAAATAGCGAATTACCGATGCTATTTGACTTTTTACATTGGTTTCTTTGTAGTCAACTGGTTTAAAAATTACTTCTTTCGAATTGTGTTTCTTTTCAGTAGCAGAAAGTAATTGATATTTTTGTTCCAATTCACGACAAGCATTCATAGAACGTAATTTTTCATAGGAATCAGTTAACTTTTTGCCGTAACGATCAACGCAGGTCGAAACGATATGAATGTGCGTTCGTTCAATATCAGTATGTTTAAATACTACATAAGGCTGGTCACCATATCCCATAAGTTCCATGTAGTCTTTTGCGATCTTTTTAAAGTCTTCATCAGATACACTATCTTTTGGATTTGGGTTAAGTGAGATATGCAAAACAGGTTTTTCTGTTCGTTTGTTTGCCATTAAATAAGGTTCGAACGAACTGTATAACTGGTTAACAGTAAACTGTCCATTGACTGTTTCTCTTATTCTGTGAGTCGCTAATATTGCTCCATTTTCTTGATTTACTTTTAATTGGTTATACGAAAGCGCACCAATTATATTTGCACCACGACCAATTTTTGCTATCATTTTTCTTCTTTTTTCAAATGTTTCAGTTCAAATTCTTCTGTTAATTGAGCGATATCGCGACATAATTGTGCTAATTCTATTGTTTGTTTTTCCAATTTAAAGAGGTAAGCTGCTGCTTTCTTTTCAGAAAAATTACGGTATAATATCTTCACAATCTGATTGTAGTTAACGCCAACGGCACGAAACTGACCATACAAAGTGGTTAAGCGCATATAATAATCCATTGTTGCCATATCTACTTTTACCGTTTTTATTTGCTTTTCAAATAGAACTGAAGTAATAAAATGAGCTTTATTGTCTGCTCCCGAAGCTTCAAAAAGAGATAGGAATTTAGCATTTTCCTGATCCGTTAAACGAAAAACATAACGGTGTATGCTAGGATCCTTTTTGGGGTTCCTACCGCCTTTGTGTTGTTTTTTGTTCTCTTGATCTTCCATCATCATTCCATTTGTAATTTTTAGAAAACCCCGACTTCGGAGGGAGTTTTAAGCCCCGCCGCGGCGGGCAAGTTGTTTTGAGGCACGGAATTCATTTCGAGTGCCTCAAAACACAACTTGCTCTGTTCTGGTGAACAGATAATCCGTCCGCCTGCCGGCGGAACAGATTTAATAGAGCAGGGAAAAACGGCTTTAGGCCGTTCCAGTTAGTGTTTAACTTTTTATTTACGCCTTTCATTTTTTAATTTCTTTACTTCCTTAACAAAGTAAATCATTGAATTTTAGAACGATGTAATAGTAAGTGTAGCCAAATAATGCCACATAACGCCAATGAAATCCTGCTTCTATAAAGTAGCGGTGGTAGCTACTTTCTTTGTTTCAAAATTGTAAAGGGATATTTAAAAATGATTTTATATCCAATTATAAACACAAATAATAAGATTTAGGAGTAAGCAAGCAATTAGCAAAAAAGAAAGTTGTAAAACGATAAAGTTGTACAACTATAAAAATGTAAAAGCATAAAAGCAGTAAAACAAATGAGCTTACATAAAACCGAAAAACAAGGAATACTTTTTGGAAAATATAGGAATATGCAATTGTAGATAAATACATATTTAAAGCAAATAAATAGAACAAAAGCTTGTACGGAAATACAAGAAGGCATACTGAGGTAGAGCAAAACAATTTAGTAAATAGATAACTTTAAAATTATAAGTAATGAAAACAATAAAGAAAACTTTAAAAATCAGTTTTTCTACCCAAAAGGGTGGAGTAGGGAAGTCGACAATGACAACTTTGTTAGCTAGTGTGCTACATTACCGATTGGGATTTAATATTCTGGTGTTGGACTGTGATTTTCCGCAGCATAGTCTTAGTAATATGAGAGACAGAGATCTTAAAACGGTGATGCAAAATGACTACCACAAAAGAGCTGCAATGAAGCAGTTTCAGTCGATTGATAAAAAAGCATTTCCAGTCATTCGTTGTAAGGCCGAAAATGCGCTAGAAAAAGCGTCAGAATATGTAGATCAATCGAATACTGATTGGCATATTATTTTGTTTGATCTTCCAGGAACTGCCAATACCAAAGGTGTTTTGACCACATTAAAAGCGATGGACTTTATCTTTTCGCCCATCACTGCTGACCGTTTGGTAGTAGAAAGTACCTTAAGCTTTGCCAAAGCATTTTTGCAGCTTCCAGAAACAGATGGAGGCAACAAGAACTTAAAATTTTGGTTGTTTTGGAATCAAGTGGATAGGAGGGAAAAGACCAGTTTATATAAGGCTTACCAAAGTGTGATAGAAGAATTAGGTCTTTCCATAATGGAAACAAAAATAATGGATAGCAAGCGCTTCCGCAAGGAAACAGATGATACTAGCAATTACATATTTAGGTCAAGCCTTCTTCCTGCTGAACTTAATTTGATGAAGATAACTAAACTAGACCTCTTTGTAAATGAATTTCTCAAAAGTGTAAACCCTTAAATCCCATCTTCTATGGAATCTGATAAAAAGCACAAAGGTTTTCAAAAACCTAATGTAGATGAGGACTACCTCATGAATATCATGAGTGGCGATGAAGTGGTTAATAATAGCCAAAATGTTGAACCAACGGAAAACAAACCTAAAGAGAAAACTCGTGCAAGTGCTACAAAAAAGCGGAACTATGAAGAGATGTTTCTTACCAATAGATACCCGTCAGGACGTAGTGGTAAAGTAGTCTACATAAGACCTGAATACCACGAGCGACTCCTTCGAATTGTACAATTGACAAGGGAAGAGAAAACAACACTGTATTCTTATATCGATAATATCTTAGAACAGCATTTTAATGATTTTGGAAATGAAATTCAGGACTTCTTTAATGAGAGAAACAAACCGATTTTTTAATGAATGAAAAAAACGAAATAGAATGGAAACTCTAATTGTAATTTGTCTGCTCATCGTCATTTTCCTTTTGGCAAAAGACAAAATTGTTATTAAAAAATATCCAAGGCAAAAGGCAGTGCAAGAAGGGAAAAATCCAAATCTTCCCGATATTATGGGACAACCCAAGCCTCAAAAAAGCCTTGCTGTGCCAAACAATGACTATGAAAGTCAAAAGCAAAAAGAGGAGCAAACAAATGATAATTTTGAAATCGAAATCGACGAAGAAAAAGTCGAATTACAAATGCTACCAGAAGAGCTGGAAGAAGTTTTTGAGAATGTACCTGATTTTGAGACTGAAGAAGAAGAATGGAATAGTTTTGGAATATCCGATAGCGATAATGGTTTTGCCCAAGGGGTTACCTTTGAAGAATTAAGCACTGTAAAAACGTTGTTACAAAAAGAGAAAATGAGATCCTCTCAAAAGGAAACAGCAACAGTACTACTTCAGAAAATACAAGGAACCGAATTATTCGACCTATTGGAAAATTCTATTGAAGATGCTTCTCAAAAAATAGCCAAGCTACTAGACGGCACACTTTCTTCAGAAACGGATTCTGGTTCTTCTTTTTTGTGTAAAAATGATTTGGAGGAGTTTGATATTGGGGAGTTTGTATAGGCTCCCCTATGTTTTTTTATAAAGGATTTTCCAAAAAATCTTCAAATGCCGAATAATTTTTTGAGCCTTTAGATTTATTTATTTTTCCCATTATTGTCCCATCAATTCGACCTTTTAGGTACAATGCCAAATCATCAAAATATTTAACATCAATATAATTAATCCCTGAAGCTTTATATCTTTTGGATAACGAAATAGTGAATGAAGCCCAATTGAATTTTTCGCCTTTTTTGTTTAGTTCAAACTGTTTCCAATCTCCGTATCGTTTTTTAAGATAATCGATGTAGTTCCTTTTAGAAAGTTCTTTGCCTAAAGCTCCTTCAGGTAATTCCAATTTCGGTTTTACTGGTTTGATTTTCTTTATAAACTGTGGAAAATACTTATGTAATAAAACTTCTGACCTTTCAATATTTTTTGTTAAAGTATCCCATCCCCAGTAATATAAATGAAATGCTAATTCTTGTTCTTTCCTAATCTGATTTAAATACTCCTGTATTTGTGCATCATCACGAAATGTTGAAACAAAAATAAACCTTTCAAAATCAATTTTTAGATCTTTTACCTTTTCTAAATCCGCATTTATGTCTTGAATTAAATTTTTTCTAATTGCATCATCCTTTTTATCAATGCTTTTTAATTTGCATTGTATTACCGTTTTCGTTTTTGCGGAAAAGACATCAATCCCTTTTTGATTTTGACCTTTCACACCAAAAGTCTGAAAATCTATGTTTTCATAAGATAATGTATTTTCTAAAAAATTGAATAAATCGCACGTGAATTCTTCAAATATTTTATCATCCTTTAAAGGCGGTAGTTGATATTTTACCATTTAAAAAAATCTTTTAAAAATTGTTTCTTGTTCGCTATCAGAATATTCTGCTATCACTTGTTTAGACCAATCAAAGTCGAACTTACCAAACTTATTTTCATCTCGGCTTAAATCAATTTCATCTTCATTGAATGTAAGTATATATTGAAAATTGTGCAGCTCATTTGATTTTTGAAACATATAATTCAGAACATTGGTTATCGTTTTGTTTGATATAGCGTGAAATACCCCATCGTGTACTAAGCAATCAGGAATATTTCTATTGTCGATACGGCTTTTCAAAAATACCATTAAGTCATAGGCTACAATCTTTAAGCGCTCTTGTCCTAAAGCATCTGCTTTTGGAATTTCTAAATTAATCTTGAAAGGTAACTGATTTCTTGGTGTTGTAGAATTTAATGGAATATTGAAGTAAGAATTATCGAATTCTTCATCTAAATAAATAGCGTTTTCAAGAATTTGTTGAAATAGCAATCTTAATTCATCAATATAAGGTTGTTGCTTGTTTAATTCGCTGAGCATATCTCTTTTTAGTTCAGCTATGACAATATTAGAATTTCCCAATATTTCCTCGATTTCGTCAATCTCTCTTACAATTGATGTATTACGTTCCAAAAGTGTTTTCTCATTCACTAATCTTTCATAAGTACTTTCAATTCTATCCAAAGCACCTCTTTCTTTTAACAAGGAAAATAATTGACTTCTACTTTTTTCTGATTTTTCAAGCTGTTTTAAGCTTTGGTCTATGGAAGACTGTAGCTTTTTCTCTTCCTCTAAGAGATATTTATTTCTATTAGCAAGTAGTTGCTTTTTAAAATCGATAACTTCATCTAAGTTTTTCTTAACAAAATTTCCAAAAGTTGCTATCGTTTCGTTGTATAGCTTTTGAATTTTAGACAAGTCAATTGATGAGACATCACTGTAAGAGGATTTTAGTTTTTCTAATTTTCGATTTGCATTGTGATAGATTACAGATTGCTCATTGATTTCAGAAATAACTTGATTTAGTTTTTGCTCTATCTCTTTGTGATTATCGAGAAAATTATATTCTTTCAAACTATTTTCAATTGCAGAAATGTCTTTTTCAATTTTCAACCGTTCTGTTCTAAACTCCTGAATATCTTTACCAGTATCTGCTTTAATTTTTTCAGATAAGGATTTTACGGTGTTATTATATTTTTCATATTCGGAAGAGACTTCATTGTATTTTAAAAGTGTTTTAGTTGGAAGATTAAGCAGATAAAAATTATATAATGCTTTTTCTCTCGCATTTGCATTATAAGAAACGAAATTTAAAGGGTCTGCTCTTTGCTGACTTTGTAAATCATCCTTGACAAAAAACTCCATCAACGTTCCATATCTTTTCCCTTCAAAGAATACTTCATTATTTTCAGTAGGGAAAAATATTCCCTCAAGAACTTTGGGCATTTCAGATTTTTCATATTCATCAAGTGCATCAGGTCGTTTACCAAAAAATATTTTTTTGGTATCGGCAAAGCTTCTTTTGATAAAATATTTTTGTCCCTGCAATTCAAATTCTAAAATAATTGTATGTTCGTCGTCTCTTAAAAAGTCATACTTTTTTTGATTAAATCTTTTTTCAGCTTTAAAACTTAATAAAGTAAAATCTATTAGCCTTACCAAAGTAGATTTACCAATTCCATTAATTCCTCTGGCTTCCTTATCTTCCGAATATTTACCCAATATGATGTTTATTCCATTGTGAAATGGAACAGTATCTATAAGGTTGGTATCTGAATATATTCTAATTAACATCTTAGTCGAATAAAGTTATTTGGTTTTTTTCTTCATTTTCTTTCTTTACCAATTTTATTTTATATCCTTTTTTTTCTACGCTACCAAGCGTATGCAAAAAAGTTAGCGCATACAAAAAAAGGTCTGGTGTTCTGTCTTTGTCTCTTTTTAAAAACTTCTGCATCACGTCATCCACAATTACATATTTATTTTTAAATGGAGAATTGCCCATAATACTGATAATGTCTGCTCCCAATACCATAAGATTGGTTTTTAAATTGCTTTCTGGTTGAGGTAATATCATAATTCAGTATCTGTTTTTCTTCCAATTAAACATTGCTCAAACATATACAACAATATGGATTTAACGCATTTTGCATATTCATCATCTTTGGGATTGCCATATTCTCTGGTATATTGGTCTGTAAGATTATATAATCTTTTTTTAAAACTGCCTGAAAGTTTATTGTAATCATTTATTATCCTTCTTTTTAATATATTGATTTCATCATCGTTATAACCAGAAAGTATATTGTTAATTGTAGTAAATTCTTCCATTACCAATATCATCTCCGAATTCATTCCATCCCAATCTTCCTGCTCAAAGTTTACCTCAATTTTCTTTTGAGGCGGTACCAATGTCCTTTTGTCAAAATGCAGGGCTTTATCCTCTACATTTGAAGCATTTAATAAATCATTAATGATTTCCTGAATGTAATCTTGGATAAAGAAATTTTCAATTCCCAAATAAGATGCAAGTCTTCGTTTTTTACTTGAAGTCAAATCATCTATAATAGAAAGTATTTGGTCTATACCTTTGATTGAAGTATTACCGTCTAATCCTTGAATAAGGGTTAATTGTTCTGGAGCAACTTCGTGGTTTACATACATCTCCCAATAAGGATATTCAGTTTTCCAATTTTTTTGGTATTTTTCGAAATCTCCTTCTTTATTTTTTGCTCCTATTACTTTTGTTTCAAAATCTGCTTTATTGTACTTTCTTGGAGCATAGCAAGCCAATATCTTTTGCTCAGTTAAAATAGTGCCGTCATTACCTTTATCTCTA
Organism: Flavobacterium sp. CG_9.1; assembly: GCF_015751645.1. NCBI lineage: Bacteria > Pseudomonadati > Bacteroidota > Flavobacteriia > Flavobacteriales > Flavobacteriaceae > Flavobacterium > Flavobacterium sp. CG_9.1. The sequence continues at coordinate 15,297 of NZ_JADOVC010000033.1, read as the reverse complement.
ATCCTTCTGATAGGACTATAATTATCTACACCATATTTCAAAAGAAATAGTTCGTCAATAAACTCTTCGAATTCAAATCCTTCTTTAGATAGAATTTGCATTTTAAAGGCATTTTTTAATAATGTATCCATATACCAATCAGAGTTCTAAATCAATTTTAACACTACCTTCAAATCCTTTTTCTACAAATTCTTTAAGGGTCTGGAGTTTAATATTATTACCATAATCAGTTTCTATTTTAGATATATAACTTCTTTTTTTACCAGCTTTTTTAGCTAATTGCATTTTTTCTCTGGCTTCTTTCAGTATTTCTCCAATATGTCTGCCTGATATTTTCATCTTAAAAGAATTATAATAGTCTTTATTATGAGTTAGTAAATGTAATCTAAAAGTTGCATTGAAGCAACAACAAGTCATAAAATTCAAAACTTGCATATCAATTTTCATTGACGAATATTTCTTTTCTAATGCCACCAACCGCAAAGTATTTCCAATTACTGCCACTTTGTTATCTCACCTCAATTTCTGAAACACCTTTGTTGCGAAATCCTGTAAAGTGCAGGAATAGAGAACAAAAAAACTATTTAAATCATGGAAAATCAAAGAAAAAAACTAGTGTTGGTAGCGATTGCTATGCTATCAGCATTTGGTGCATTTGCACAAGGAAACGGTACAGCGGGAATCACTGAGGCTACACAAATGGTCACTTCTTATTTTGATCCTGCTACCCAGCTTATTTATGCTATTGGAGCAATTGTGGGTCTAATTGGTGGGGTTAAGGTGTATAATAAATTTAGTAGTGGTGATCCTGATACTAGCAAGACTGCGGCGAGTTGGTTTGGTGCACGCATTTTTGTTCCCAACAACTCGGTTAAGTCATAGGATGGTATTGATATTGCTCCGGTGAACCATTCAGATTGCATAGTGTACGGTACTTCTTGAATGCCAAAAATGGTGTGATGTTCTCTGCAGTTAACTTCAACTTTTAGCCTTAAAGGAACCCCATCTTCTGAATCAAAACGGTACACTAATGTGTTGTTATGTTGTTTTTGTTTGCGTATAGGTTTGTCTCCCAAAAAAGACAATACTTCACGAAGTTTATCCATAATAGGACCAAATGGCTCTGCAGTAATTTGTACCAAATCAATGTCTTCAGAATATCTTGCTGCGGGTGACAGATACAATTTGTGTAGAGCTGTTCCTCCTCTAAAAGCTAATTTTGCTTTTAAATAGTCATCGCTATATATCGCCATTAAGGCTCTTTCAATGACCAAATCTTGTTCTACCTGGAAATCCTCTTGCCAGGGTGCTTTTTTACGCCATGCAGTTATATAGGCTTTTGGAATCATAAATCTGTTTCTATTTCTAAATTTTGTACAACCTTCCAGTCATTACCTGTTATCATCTCCGTTTTCCCCTTTTGTGGTCTTAATAATACTGGAAAATATTTTATTGTTTTTAGATATTCTTTAATTGGATCGCTTAAATCCCGCATATCTAAAATCTCCTCTAGCAAAAAACCTAATCGTTGTACCGCAGTTATAGGTGAATAATATTTTGAGATATCAAGCAATTTAGTCGCATCAATGCTTTCACAAAGTTCTTCTAGCACGGTTGCAACCCTATTAAGACCTCCCGCTTGATCAAAATAACACACCAAATCCAAAGCAGTTAATTCGGGAGATGAAACGTTTATATATCCTGTATCAACTTTCTTTTGGATTATATCAACTTTCGACCATTTCTTTTTAATGTAAAAGTTTATTTTTAGGTTGTCATTATTGATATTTCTTAAACTAGGTTTCATAGTTATTACAGAAAATGATTGAGGCTGTTGATGTGCAGCACCATAATACGATGCTGCATTTAGTAATCCAATATAATAATCTTTTCGCAAAAATTTCATTAATTCCGAAATGAATAAGGAAGGTGGAAGAGTCCCTTTACTCCTGTACTCTGATGTAATTATTACGTAAAATTCATTTCTTATTAAGGCAATTTCTTTTTTCTTTTTAAGTCGTTGAAGTGCCTTTTTAATCGCTTGATCAGACTGATCAAATTGGTTTCTTACTTCTTGCAACGAAAAGGCATACCTTCCGTTGGAACGTAATTCATTAATAAAGTCTTCTAAATAAGCGTAATTAGTTTTCATTTTAAGTTTTTGTCTGCAATAAGGTATTAAGTTCATACCTTATTGCAGATGTAAACTTAATTAATAATTTTATTAAAGGCAACAAAAAAGATATATTTCTGTACTCTTTTTATTGTCATAATTATAAACTGTATAGAATAGTTTTTAATGATATTGCATATTGCGATTTGCGATATGTGTTTTTTTTCAAATCAAATTTAGTGTTTTTTATTATCACAAACCAAGTTGTCAAGTCTTCTTCTGCCAAGCAATTCCCTTAACTGCCGCTTTATAATAACCTTACCGATTGCAAAAGATATTTGCCCCTAACTCCTGCAAGGTGCAGGAACGTAGAAAAAATTAATTAATCTAAATCATGGAAAATCAAAGAAAAAAAGTAGTGCTGCTAGCGGTAACAATGCTGTCAGCATTTTATGCATTTGCGCAAGGAAACGGAACTGCAGGAATTACAGAAGCGACTCAAATGGTAACTTCTTATTTTGATCCTGCTACCCAGCTTATTTATGCTATTGGTGCAGTGGTGGGACTTATTGGTGGGGTTAAGGTGTATAACAAATTTAGTAGCGGTGATCCAGATACTAGCAAGACGGCGGCGAGTTGGTTTGGAGCTTGTATCTTTTTGATTGTTGCGGCAACTGTTTTACGTTCTTTCTTCCTTTAGTTTTTGCGGTATGAATACGTATAGTATTAATAAAGGCATTGGAAGAACGGTAGAATTCAAAGGACTGAAAGCACAGTATTTGTTCCTATTTGCAGGTGGTCTGCTCGGGATGCTTATCCTGATAATGATCTTGTATATAACTGGTGTCAATTCTTATTTGTGTTTGTTTATAGGAATCGGTGGGGGATCGCTATTGGTGTGGCAAACTTTTTTACTAAACAGAAAGTATGGTGAACATGGTTTGATGAAAGTAGGAGCGAATAAACGACATCCACGATATATCATCTGTCGCAAGTCTGTGCATCGTTATTTTAAGTTGAATTCTAAACTGTACCAGCCATGAGAAATAAATCAAAAGCGACTACACTGGAATCTAAGTTTCCGTTGCTCGCAGTAGAAAATAATTGCATTATCTCAAAGGATGCCGATATCACAGCTTGTTTTCGAGTTCAGCTACCAGAGCTTTTTACAGTTGCCTCTGCGGAATATGATGCCATTCATTCAGCTTGGCACAAGGCTATAAAAACTTTGCCCGATTACACGGTGGTACACAAACAGGATTGGTACATCAAGGAAAATTATGCTCCTGATATAGCAAAAGAAGATTTGAGTTTTTTGGCAAAATCCTACCAACAACATTTTAATGAGCGTCCGTTTCTCAATCATTATTGTTATCTGTTCTTAACAAAAACATCCAAAGAATGTATGCGAATGCAGAGTAATTTCTCTTCGCTTTGCAAAGGGGTACTTATTCCAAAAGAAATAAGAGATAAGGAAACAATGCATCGTTTTATGGAATCGGTAGCACAGTTCGAGCGTATCGTCAATGATTCGAGTTTTGTAAAATTGGAACGATTGAGTGAGGAAGACATCATTGGAACAACTGACAAACAAGGATTATTGGAACAATACCTCAGTCTTTCAAGAGAGGAGGGGACACCAATGCAGGATATTGCTTTGGGAGCGGAAGAAGTTCGTATTGGAAACAAAAGATTGTGTTTGCATACGTTGTCCGATACGGATGATCTGCCTAGTTCGGTTTCTGCAGAAACTCGATACGAAAAACTGTCCACTGATAGGAGTGATTGTCTCTTGTCTTTTGCTGCACCAGTAGGATTATTGTTGTCTTATAGCCACATCTACAACCAGTATCTTTTTTTGGATAACAGTGAGGACAACCTTCGGAAGTTCGAGAAGTCAGCACGAAACATGCATTCGTTGGCACGCTATAGCAGAGCCAATCAAATCAATAAGGAATGGATCGAACGCTATTTGAACGAAGCACACTCGTTTGGTCATGCTTCTATTCGGGCGCATTTCAACGTAATGGCTTGGTCTGATAATCCAGCAGAACTAAAACAGTTAAAGAACGACACAGGTAGCGCTTTGGCTTTGATGGAATGCAAACCAAGGCACAACACTACTGATGTCGCTACCCTTTATTGGGCAGGAATGCCAGGCAATGCAGGAGATTTTCCAAGTGAAGAAAGTTTTTACACCTTTATAGAACCTGCGCTTTGTTTTTTTACGGAGGAAACCAACTATAAAAGTTCACCGTCTCCTTTCGGAATCAAGATGGCTGACCGACTTACTGGAAAACCCATCCATTTGGATATTTCTGATTTGCCAATGAAAAAGGGTATTATCACGAATAGGAATAAGTTTATTTTGGGGCCTTCAGGCTCTGGAAAATCATTTTTCACCAATCACATGGTCAGACAATATTATGAGCAAGGTGCACATGTTTTATTGGTAGATACTGGTAATTCGTATCAAGGTTTGTGCGAACTCATCAAAGGAAAAACCAAAGGAGAAGATGGGGTTTATTTCACCTACACAGAGGACAATCCTATTGCCTTTAATCCTTTTTACACCGATGATGGTGTATTCGATATTGAGAAAAGAGAAAGTGTCAAAACTTTGATATTGACTTTATGGAAACGGGATGATGAACCACCCACTCGTTCAGAGGAAGTTGCATTGTCCAATGCCGTGAGTGGTTATATTGAACGTATCAAGCAGCATGATAAATTTGCTTCTTTCAATGGGTTTTATGAATTTGTAAAAGGGGACTATAGAAAAGTATTGCAGGAAAAGCAGGTGCGAGAAAAAGACTTTGATATTGCCAACTTCCTCAATGTACTAGAGCCCTATTACAAAGGAGGGGAATACGATTACCTACTGAATTCTGAAAAGCAATTGGACTTATTTTCCAAGCGATTTATTGTTTTCGAAATTGATGCTATCAAAGATCATAAAATCCTTTTTCCAATTGTGACCATCATCATTATGGAAGTTTTCATCAACAAGATGCGACGTTTGAAAGGAGTTAGGAAGCTCATTCTGATTGAAGAAGCTTGGAAAGCTATTGCAAAAGAGGGAATGGCAGAGTACATCAAATACCTTTTTAAAACGGTACGGAAGTTTTTTGGAGAAGCGATTGTTGTTACCCAAGAAGTAGATGATATTATTCAATCACCCATTGTGAAAGAAAGTATCATTAATAATTCGGATTGTAAAATACTCCTTGACCAACGAAAGTACATGAACAAATTTGATGATATCCAAGCCATGCTTGGTCTGACTGAAAAAGAAAAAGCACAGGTACTTTCGATTAATATGAACAATGATCCTAATAGGTTATACAAAGAAGTTTGGATTGGACTAGGAGGTACGCATTCGGCAGTATATGCTACAGAAGTGAGTCTTGAAGAATATTTAGCCTATACCACAGAAGAAACCGAAAAGTTAGAAGTGATGCGTCTTGCGGGAGAACTGAATGGAAATGTAGAACAGGCCATTAAAAGATTAGCTCTTGAAAAAAGGGAAAAAGAAAACAAATAGTAAAAATTTAAAAACGAATAAAAATGAAAAATTTAAAAATTATGGTGTGCATGGTAATTTTATTTGCTGTCGTGCCGACTGCTAAAGCACAGTGGGTGGTAACAGATCCTACCAATTTGGCTCAAGGAATAGTCAATTCAGCGAGACAGATTATACAAACTTCAACCACAGCGACTAACATGATTAACAACTTTAAAGAAGTCCAAAAAGTATATAATCAAGGAAAAGAATATTATGACAAGCTAAAGGCTGTAAATAACCTAGTAAAGGATGCTCGAAAAGTACAGCAGACCGTATTACTTGTTGGTGATGTCTCTGAGATGTATGTAAGTAATTTTGGGAAAATGTTGAACGATCCTAATTTTAATGAACAAGAATTAACGGCTATTGCTAATGGGTATTCCATATTGTTAAATGAAAGCACCGAACTTCTGAAAGAGCTAAAGCAAATTGTAAGCACTTCCAGCTTGTCGCTTACTGATAAGGAGCGAATGGATATTATTGATCGTGTTTATCTAAAAGTAAAAGAGTACCACAATTTGGTTCGTTATTTTACCAATAAAAATATTTCGGTTAGTTATCTGCGAGCTAAGAAAGCAAACAGTAGTAAAAGGGTATTGGAGCTTTATGGAACTGCTAATCAAAAATACTGGTAATCATGGAATTTAGTAATCTACACCAAGTACTACGATCGCTCTATGACGAGATGTTGCCACTATCAGCTGATATGGCAGCAGTAGCAAAAGGTTTAGCTGGATTGGGTGCTTTGTTTTATGTAGCATTAAAAGTGTGGCAGGCACTAAGTAGCGCAGAACCGATAGATGTATTTCCGTTACTTCGGCCATTTGCTTTAGGACTCTGTATCATGTTTTTTCCAACGATTATTTTAGGAACGCTCAATGGGGTACTTAGTCCAATAGTACAAGGAACCCATAGCATATTAGAAAATCAAGTTTTGGACTTGAATGTTTTACAACAGCAGAAAGACCAACTGGAAAGAGAGGCTATGCTTCGAAATCCTGAGACTGCCTATTTAGCATCGGATGAAGAATTTGATAAGAAATTGGATGAATTAGGATGGACGCCTTCCGATTTAGCAACCATATCGGGTATGTATATTGAAAGAGAAATGTATAGTATCAAGAAAATGATTCGCGATAGTTTTCGAGAATTTTTAGAAGTGCTTTTTCAAGCTGCTGCACTGGTCATTGACACGATACGAACTTTCTTCTTGATTGTGCTATCAATTTTAGGCCCCATAGCTTTTGCTATTTCGGTTTGGGATGGGTTTCAGTCCACCTTAACACAGTGGTTTACTCGATACATTAGTGTGTATCTCTGGTTGCCAGTTTCTGACCTTTTCAGCTCGATGTTGTCCAAGATCCAATCGTTAATACTGCAAAAGGATATTGACAGTTTATCCGATCCTAATTTTATTCCAGATTCATCCAGTACGGTATACATCATCTTTATGATTATTGGCATCATTGGATATTTCACCATTCCTACGGTGACTGGGTGGATTATTCAGGCAGGGGGAGCAGGAAACTTTGTTCGTAATATAAATCAAACTAGCGCTAAAACTGGAAATATTGTAGGAGCTGGTACGGGAGCAGTTACTGGAAATATTGGGGGGAGATTAATGAAATAACAATTTAAAATTAAAGTAAAATGGAATTTAAAACATTAAGAAATATCGAAAATAGCTTTAAACAAATCCGACTGTATGCCATAGTATTTGCAGTACTCTGTGTTGGAGTAGCAGGATATGCAATTTGGGAATCGTATCGGTTTGCAGAATTGCAGCGTCAAAAAGTTTATGTGTTGGATAACGGAAAATCATTAATGCTAGCGTTGGCGCAAGACGCTTCAATCAATCGTCCTGTAGAAGCTCGGGAACACATACGCCGATTTCATGAGCTTTTCTTTACACTCGCACCAGACAAGAGTGCTATAGAAAATAATATGAAAAGAGCATTTAATCTAGCAGACAAAAGCGCTTTTGATTATTACAAAGACTTAGCTGAAAAGGGGTATTACAATCGGATTATTTCAGGTAATGTGCAACAACGCCTTGAAGTAGATAGTGTGATATGCAACTTTGAAACCTATCCTTATGCTGTAAAAACTTATGCTAAGCAGTTCATCATTCGCTCTAGTAATGTAACCAAACGCAATCTAGTTACCTCCTGTTACCTTGTAAATTCCGTTCGTTCGGATACTAATCCGCAAGGCTTCAATATAGAAAAGTTTACTGTGCTGCAGAATAATGATCTAGAAATTATTGAACGTTAAAATAAACCAAGATGGAAAATCTTCGAACAAATATTGACTTATGGTTAATAAAGATTGATGTACGCTGGAGAGCACTTCCTCTTCTAAAACAGTATAAGTACATTCTGTATTCTTTTATCAGTTATTTGATTCTTACTGTAGTTGTTACACTTAGCGTTTGGTTTGAAACCGGAAAATACAGCAGTAAGCTGGATGAGGAGCGTATTGAAAACGCTCTTCTCAAAAAGAACGAATCCACAGCATCGCTACGGGATTCCTTGTTGTTAATTATAAAAAACAGAAAACATGAAAGAAAGTGAAAACAAAAAAAATACGGTCTTGGTTACGGATGGTAGCTTAGATAAAAGTACAGATATAGCGCGAGAATCTTCAGATAATAATGTAGAAAAATTTAAAAAGCCAATCCTGTTTGCGTTGATGGGTATAGTATTTCTTGGTTGTATGTATCTACTATTCAAACCATCGGAAAACATAAGAAAGACAGAAGATGTAGGTCTCAATGATTCCGTTCCTCCGGCTTCTACTATCGGTTTACAGAATGATAAACAAAAAGCCTATGAACAGGAAATAGTGGAACAAAAAAATCGAGAAAAACAAAATGCGCTAACCTCTCTTTCTGATTACTGGAATGAGGGGAGTACAGAAGAATCATTGCAAGATGTTCCTGAAACAGAAAAAGAAACCAATACTAATACTTCGCTGAATAGTTATCGCAATGCACAAAATACATTGGGCAGTTTTTACAATAATGATAAATCTGAAACGCAGGAATTACGCAAACAATTAGATGAGGTAAAAAAAGAGTTAGCAAGAAAGGAAGAAACACCTACCAATATTGTTGACAATCAATTGGAGTTAATGGAGAAGTCATATCAAATGGCGGCTAAATATTTGGCAGTCAATAAGACTTCAACGGAACAATTAAATGAAAAAACAATGGCTGTTTCTACTGCTTCAACCGAAAAGGAATCTTTTATTTCATTTATTCCTGCTCGAAAAAATGCTGTTTCGTCATTGAATAGAGATCTTCCTGACAGTTCATTTATAGCCAATTGGAGCGAAAGTCGTAATCGAGGATTTTACACTGCAGGGAAAATCGAAAAGGAGACACAGCTCAAAAATAGTATTCGAGCAGTTATCCAAACCACACAGTTAGTATCAGTGGAAAGTAGTGTTCGTTTACGTTTATTAGAGCCTGCCAAAATGCAAAATCATATTATTCCGCAAGGAACGGTGTTGACGGCAAATTCAAAATTTAATCAAGGAAGGCTGCAAATGAAAATTACTTCTATTGAGTTGGATGGTACTATCCTCCCTGTTGATCTTACTATCTATGGATTAGATGGACAACAAGGATTATTTGTACCCTATTCTCCCGAAATGAGCGCTCTAAAAGAAATGGCTGCCAATATGGGACAAACTTCAGGAAGCAGTATTATGCTTTCAAGTTCCCCAGGACAACAGATAGCTGGCGATTTGAGCCGTGGCCTTGTGCAGGGTATTTCAGGTTATTTTTCAAAAAAAATGAAAACTCCAAAAGTCACTTTGAAGGCAGGCCTTCAAGTGTTTCTAGTGTCAAAAAAATAATTATTCACTTTAATAAAAAATTTAAATATGAAAACTACAAAAAAATATATAGTAATAGTACTGGTCTTATTTTTAGGATACAGTATGGAATCAGAAGGGCAAGTGACTGTTACTAATGCCCAAAAATTGTACTTAGAAAAAATAGATCCGTACCCGATAGAGGTAACTTATAGTAAAACGTCGCATCTACTCTTTCCTTCTGCAATACGATACGTAGATTTAGGAAGTGACTATTTGATTGCAAGCAAAGCAGAAGATGCAGAAAATGTATTAAGAGTAAAAGCTTCAGTCCGTAATTTCGATGAGGAAACAAACTTTTCCGTAATTACAGAAGACGGACATTTTTATAATTTCAATGTCCTCTACAATTCTAGTCCTGTGGATATGAATTATAATCTTTTAGAAATGCAGAAAGGGATAAATAGAGAGAATTCAAATGATGTTCTTTTTGAAGAACTCGGAAAAAATTCGCCTTCACTGGTAGACGATTTAATGGGAACGATATACAAAAAAGACAAACGTTTAATAAAGAATAAGGGTGCTAGAAGTTATGGTGTCGAGTTCATGTTAAAAGGAATCTATGTAGATGATGGCAAGTTCTATTTCCATACTCAAGTTACTAATTGCAGTTATGTCTCTTTCCTTGTCGACTATGTTACTTTCAAAGTAGTTGATAAAAAGCTAGCCAAACGTACGGTTATACAAGAAATGACGTTGAATCCACTAAGAATTTACAAACCATTGGACGAAATTAAAGGTAAAACGGTAGAGCGAAATATATTTTTATTGGATCAATTTACTATTGCCGATGACAAAGTACTCCTGATAGAAATTTATGAGAAAAACGGAGCGAGACATCAGTTGATAAAACTTAAAAATTCAGATTTACTCAAAGCAATACTGATAAAAGACAGGAAGTTTCATAATTAAAATTGGTTCTTTATAAAGGAGGTATTTGAGGATAATTCTCTCATAGTATTCAAAATATAATAATGGGCAAATAGGCTGTTTCACGACTTGTGATATAGCCTATTTTTGTTGGGTATATTACAGTGTTTTTTTTTCTGTTTATAAATAAGTACGCAACTTGCTGATCTATAAATAGTAAGTTCCGTACTGATGAGGTAGTTTTTACTAAATTTAAAATTAAAAAAAATCAAATTATGAATCCAACAATGGTTTTAAGTGGTTTAGCTTTGCTAAGTGGTTTTGGTATTCGTTATTGGATAAACAGAAGAAAATTTTACAGAAGAAGTCCTTTGGGAGCGGAAAGTTTTTCAAGTTATGAAAAATCAGTCCTTATTTCATTTCTGGAACGTACAGGAAGATGGATTGCTTATATTCTGATTATTTTTGGACTACTTTTATTATGGAGTTATTCAAAACAACAGAAAGATAACAAAGTGCTAATTCAAAAAGAAGTTCCATTTAAACACGATCAAAATCCAAAATAATAAAGTGGCATTCTTTTGCTTCTTTTCTTTTGTCACTTATGTGGAAAGAAAAGAAGTCCAGTAAAAAAAAATAGGATACTGACTATCCTAACCAATAATCACGAGCTTTTTGGTAAAATATAAAGAGCAATGAGAATCTGTGCGATTGTTGTTTTACCAAAATGGTTGTATCATTTCCCGCAAAAAGACTTTCCCGACCATTGGAAGGGAGTGTCTTTTTGCATCCAGACTTTGAAGTAATGCAACCGGAATAGGTTGTGCCCTAAAATCTTTAAGATTTAGAAAAAAACTTTATTCTGAAAAATAATAGAAATTGTTAAAATAGGCGACTACTTTTGTGAGTAGTCGCCTTTAATTTTAAAGCCTTTTTAATTGAAGTTGAAAACGTCAGTACCATTTTTTTGAAATGAGGTACAGATTTCAAAAGCCTTTTGCGATTTTGATTGTGCAGTACCTCCCAAAATAATAGATTGTAATTTTGCTTCATTGTTCTTATAGCTACGTACATTTTGGTAGTAGCCTGTAACTGCGTTATAAGCGCCAAACAAAGTGCCTTTTGTCGTTTCCATTTGTTGTGAGTCGCTCGTCATAGCATAGGCAAAGGCATCTTCAACCGTATTTTTAAAAACGGTTGATATTTCGTCCTCATTTCCGTTTTTAATATGCTGTAAGGTTTCCTTGTTGGGACATAGTGCTAATTGTATCAATTTTTTAACCTCGTTGTCGTTTACTCTTACTTTTGACCATTCATTAAAAATTCCCTCTAGTTGATTACTAAATTCGTTTGCTAATCCCATTACTTTGTGAGCGTTATCCAAACGTTGTTTTGCTCCCGAAGTATGGCGGATGCGTACCACGTTGCTCATATTTCGAAGTGAAGCGTTTAGTGTATTTTGGCATACAATTCTAACAGGTGTAAAAGCTGCCGTAACACTTCCGCTACCATCGTGTGAAGTAGTGAGGAAAATATATTTTTCTGTAACATCATCACCAGTACCAACACGAATATAGTCAGGTAATTTTGCTGTAATAAAAATGCGTTCTCCATTTCCTAAAGCGCCTGCAGTCTCGTACATAATTCCATCTGTACCACCTACAATAGCATCAAAGAAACCAAATGCTTCACGATTTTGTACAATATGATACTCTTTACCGACTACACCCAAAACAGTATTGTTATCGGTACGGGTAGTAGCAAAATAATTAGGCACTTTTAGTTCATTGTCCCTAATTTCTAAACTGTCAGTAGGATCAATTATGTTTGATACCTTGGAATAAAGAGGACTTTTTATAACTTCATAGTCAAGTCCTGCGTGGTTAATAGCTTCTGCACTTGTCGGATAGTCTGTTACTATTTGACCTAAACCGTGCCAAGCTTTTTGTTGTACGCCAAAAAATGAATAACGTCCCGTTCTTTCGTTGAAATTTAAATTGTGTGCCATGATATTAAAATTTTAAAAGTTGAAAAAATGATTAATTATTTAATGTTAAAATGGTAGGTCATCTACAGGTTCTTGTATAATGGCCTTTGTGTTTTCTTGTTTTACAGTAGCTTGTGTATGTTCAATTTTCTTATTAATACCGTGTAATTTAATAGTAGCCGTGTGAAAATTTAACCCTGCTCTTAATTCACCGTTATTAGCTGTCCAGGCTCTTGTACTTACTCTTCCTGTTAGCTCTACTAAAGCGCCTTTGGTGAGTATTTTTGCTACATTTGGACTTATCCAGTAGGAGCAATCAAAATAGCTAGTTTGCTCTATTCGTTCGCCTTGCTTATTTTGGTAGCTATCATTGATAGCTACTGAAAAATTTACCACTTGTTTGTCCTGCGGGGTTCTGTGGATTTCCCCATCCTTTGTCAATCTTCCGATGATATTCATGATTTTTTATTTTTAGGGTTATTTTTTTTTAATTAATTTATTCGGTAATGAGAGGAGGAGCTGTTTTGTTTCACTCTATTACCATTTCTAATGCTACTACTACTGTTTTCCATAATTGACATTTTTTTTATTCGTATAAAGAGCCGGAGTATGCTTTGTTTCGTTTCACGAGCATAAAAGGGTAGTGTTTAGCAAAAGCAAGGTTTTGTCAAATAAATACAACCCGAATGGGTGGAGATTTTTTGATAAACCCGTAGGGCTTGACCTTGTTTTTGCGTTAAGAACACTAGGAGACCTTTGCTCTTGAAATGGAACAAAAAAGCATATTGGTTCTTGAATAAAAAAAGAGTGGAAGCCCTGGAAAAGGCATTAAGGAAATGGTTCTATATGATTTAAAAAGAAAGAACTAACGTGATATAACTACTAGAAAACTCTAAGTGTCTAGTATTTTCCTATAATAAGTGGCGTCGAAAGCCGCGTAAAAGGATCTTAAAAAATAGTGTATGGTATAAGTCTTTGATTTTTTAAGATTCTTTTATCAGATATCCGATTAAGCTCTTTTTTACTGGAGAGTAACGGTAGGAAAAATGTGCTTTGAGGATTGTGCTACGGATAAAAAGGGCAGGGTTCTTAAAGTCTGAGCTGAATTTTAAAATTTAAGAAAATAATGCATTGTCAAAGGATATTTATCTACAAGAAAGAGAAGTCTATTCATTAGTATTAAGTATTGAACGGGACAACTTATATTGATTGTTTATTGAGCTAATTTACTTATTTAGTCCTCAATTTTAGAAAAGGCAATAGTGAAATAGTACAGGTGATAGAAATGGGATAAATATAATTTAGCCATGGAAACAGAAAATTTATTTATACGTATTACCACTGACAAACAAAATGATATATCAGCCGATGTTAAATGCCACTAGTAGTCAAAAAGAGCCTTGGCATGACATTCCCGTTTGATTAACTGGCCTTGCTGTTAAATTTATTTATGTGTACGCAAATAAATAATTAACAAAGCAAAATAAAATTCATTTGCATAAAGTGAAAAGGAGGTAAATGATGGAACAGGAAGATAAGAGCTTGATTGATGGAAAGATAGAGGAGTTAAAATTTGATATTGAGAAGCTAAATGAGCAGAAATTCGTAAATTTACTGATTGAAATTATTGTTTCTATAACATTAAATGAATTAAATGAAAAGAGCGATTAGATACTTAAGATTTAGTCAGTTGGGACAAAGTAATGGTTCCATTGAAAGACAGGAGCTTTATACGGATCAATGGTTGAAATTTAACAATGTTGAATTAGCGGATACCTTTATTGATCGAGGTAGAAGTGCCAAGACATTTGACAGACCAGATTTCATAAAACTTCAAAATTTCATCTCTAAACATTTTAGAACTGTTGACTATCTTTTGGTGGATCAAATGGACAGATTTAGTAGGGACGCTGGAGAAGCAATGAGTATGGTTAAGATGCTTCAAAGAAAATACAATATCCAAGTAGTTAGTGTTACTGAGGGAATAACATTTGACTATGATACTCCTGGAAGTTTTTTCAGAGCGGGATTACAACTTTTGCTTGCTGAGGAGGATAATATAAACAGGAGTATTAAAATAAGGGGAGGGCTCTATACCGCTAGAGCAAAAGAAGGGCGATACATCGGTATTAAACCACCTTACGGTTATATAAAGCAAGGCGAAGGAAAAGAACGGAAATTAATTATCGAAGAAACGGAAGCCAAAGTAGTTAAATTTATGTATGATGCTTACCTACATGATACACCACTTTATAAAATAAAAGAACATGCATATAAAGTAGGATTTAGAACGAAAGGAAATACTGCTGTTGAGAGAGTGCTATCAAATCCTGTGTATGCAGGTATGTTGCAAGTACAAGGATTTAAAGAGTATCCTGGTGGGATTTTCCCAGCCATTCATGAAGCTATTATAGATAAAGCAACTTGGCAAATGGTGCAAAATAAGATGAAAAAGCCTGAAAAAATTAGGGTTATATTAGATGAAAACTTACCACTTCGAGGAATCCTAAAATGTCATTGTGGTAACCTGCTTACAGGTGCACCATCGAGGGGTAAATCTGGAAAATATTTTAATTATTATAAGTGTAAGGTTTCTAAGCATAATAACATTAGTGCTATTAAAGCACATAGACAGCTTTCAGAAATGTGGGAATTAATGAGCCTCCCAGAATGTACCTTGTCTGAAATAAAGCAGTCTTCTAGTGCGGCAATAGAAGAAAATTTAAAATCTAATAAACTGATAACAGAACAAAAGAAACTCTTGCTAGAAGAGACACAAGAAAAAATGTTTTGAGGTGTTCGGATAATTACTTATACTTTTTATGTAAATTTAAAGAATGGAAAAATTTACAGGAGAAAGTATTTTAGAATTCACCGATAAGT